>JASHQG010000731.1 GCA_030037665.1 Acetobacteraceae bacterium | reverse complement strand
TTGTCGGCCGTGCTTGGGGCTGTCGCCAGCTTCAGGGGTTCAGCAGGTGTTAAACGCGGTTGCCTGCTGGCGGAGGAATTAGCGCGCGGGAGATGGTGCGGCGCTGAAATGTTTCAGAGGTCGCGCCGCAGCGACTGATGGCGGGCCGGGTTGCTCGAGCCCGGAAATCTTATACCGCCGAGCAAATCGTGTGTTGTCGTTCCGGTACCGATCGTTATTGCGCTGACCTTCTCATGGCGAAGTTTGAAGCGCGGGATTGTGGGCAAGCTCCGCCTTCGCCGCTCCGTAGGCAGCGTTGATGGGGCATTTGTTGGCTGTGCGCTGTCTGGTTCGTATCAGGCGGTCGCGTCGGCCAGCCTGGCCTGCGCGCGCTCGGTTACCTCGTCCCACGCGCAGGTCGACGCGATCGCTATCTTGATCCGGCGTACGCTGACCCCGACCAGGGAGCCGAATTTCAGCAGCTTCAGCCAGATCGTCCCGCAAGTGGCCGCGACGAACCGCGTGCAAGTCCGGCCGATGCGGCGCACGGCACAGAGCAGGAGGTCGTAGAGCGGCGTCAGCCACCCACACGCACGGCCCACCCGGTCGCCCAGCGTCGAACCGGTCAGCGTGATGCCGTGGCGCCCGCGCAGTTGCGCCTGCCGGCCCATCGGTCGCGCGTTACGGAATTGGCTGACCACGACATGCGCAACGATCTCATATCAGTGTCCCCGCAGCCGAGGTACACCATTCTTGCACAGCGCACGATATCTTCCCGATCGTTCGCGGATCCGCCTGGAACATGTTGGGTGACGACGTCACCGCCGGCTTCGATCTTCGCGCCGCGTGGCCGGCCACAGAGTTTCCTGCCGGGCCGAACGCGGTCAGTCAATCGGATGGCTAACGATCCCGCTCACCGGGCGTATCGCCGACGGGCTTTCCCTTGTCAGATGAAGCTCCTCGGTTTCGTGGTGGATCGTCAGCGCCTCACCGGCGCGCAACGTGTACTCCACCCGTTCGCTGTCAATGGCGACGTCCAGCACCTGGCCCCGATATGTCACGGGAAACCGCAGTATCACACCGTCATCCGGACCACGACGCGGCCAGAATGCCAGTTTTCCATCATCGTCCTGCATACCGCCAAGTCCGTATGTCAGCATCATCCAGGCGCCTCCCATGGAGGCGATATGGCACCCATCCTTGACGTTTCCGCCGACGTCCGCGAGGTCCATCAGGAGTGCCGCCATGCCATACCTGATCGCCTTTTCCACATCGCCAACCTGCGCAGCGACGATCGCCTCGACGCACGAAGAAAGTGATGAGTCACCGGTTGTCAATGGATCGTAAAAATAGAAATTACGCTTCTTCTCCTCGACAGAAAACGCGTTCCCAAGAAGGAACATCGCCAATATCACGTCTGCCTGCTTGACGACCTGCTTACGGTATATGTTGAGGGGGTGATAGAACAGCAGCAGAGGGTATCGGTCATTCGGCGTGCCCGCAAAATCCCATGGCTCCCGGTCCAGGAAGCTGTCATCCTGCGGGATGATCTGTCGGTTTTCGTCGTATGGAACGTACATGAGGTCTGCGGCGCGCGTCCATTCGTCCACTTCCGATAGCTCAAGACCCGTATTGTCAACGAGCGCGGCGTAGACTTCCGGGTTTGCGGCGCGAAGCGCTACCACGGTCCTTGCTGCGTAGCGAAGGTTTTCCCGCGCCATCAAATTGGTGAAGGCGTTGTTGTTCACAACCGTATTGTACTCGTCGGGGCCGGTGACAGCATTGATACAAAACCTTCCCCCTTTCGCAGCGGAATAGAATCCGAGATCTCGCCACAGGCGCGCGGTTTCCACCAGCATTTCTGCGCCATAGTTCCACAGGAAAGCCTCATCTCCCGTGGCCAGGACGTACTTGCGAAGCGCATACATGATGTCGGCATTGATGTGGTATTGCGCGGTGCCCGCTGCATAATAGGCGGAGGCTTCTTCTCCGTTGATTGTTCGCCACGGGAACATTGCGCCCCTATGGCCCAGCTGCCTGGCGCGCGATCGTGCCTCTGGCAGCGTCCTGTAGCGGAACATCAACAGTCTTCTGGCGATCGCGGGAGAGGTGTAGGTCAGAAATGGAAGCAGATAGATCTCGGTATCCCAAAAGTAATGCCCCTCATACGCCTGGCCTGTGAGGCCCTTTGCCGGCACGCCCGTGTGCTCCGCGCGGGCTGAAGCCTGCAGTATCTGATACAGGTTGAAGCGGACGGCCTGCTGAATCTCCACGGTCGTGCGCCTTACGCGCTCTTCTCTTATCCGTCCGACGCGGACATCGCTGCGTTGCCAGAAGTCATCCAGGTAGCGTTCCTGCTCCGTGAGCAGATGCCCAAACCCCTGGGCCATTGCGCGATCAATCGTCAACTCAACCCGTCCGCAGAGCTCGTCCGCCGATACTCTCCGTGACGTGTGATACACCATGAATTTCGCGAGCTGGATCGGAACGCCCGACCGCGCCTCGAGCGTGAACACGACCTGACCGAAGTCCGCCTCGTGCAGGACTTTGGTGGCGTACGGGCACGTGGTCTCCAGCAGGTGGTCGGTGCCGCACGCCACCATCAAGTGGCCTTTTTCGGTCGCGTGGCACAGCACGATCCGGCGGTCTTTGCTGTAACTGGTCTCGGGATGCAGGACGCGGCCCGCAAAGGCTCTGGTCTGGCGTGGATCAGTTGAATCAGCCGGAGCGTTCGGCCCATTCGTCGCCATCTCCGAAGAGATCGCAACAAAGGCGTCCGCGTTGAGGACAGTGATGCAGTAGGAAATCGCGGCCACGTGCCGGCTGGTGAAGGAGATCAGTCGACGCGACCGGATCGAGACCTGCTTGTTTCCGGGGGTCTCCCAGAGAATCTCCCGGTCGAGGGTCCCCGCCTTCATGTTGAGCCGCCGATCGAAACTCAGGAGTGTCGCGTTGGGCAGCCAGAACGGCTCGTCATCCACGAAGAGCTTGATGATCTTGCTGTCAGTCTGGTTGACGATCGTTTGCCCGGTTTCCGCGAAGCCGTAAGCCTGTTCGCCATAAACAATGGGCCAGGTCTGATAAAAGCCGTTGATCAGGGTGCTGTTCTCGGCGTTGGGCCCACCTTCCTCAGGACAGCCCCGGATGCCGAGATAGCCGTTGCCAAGCGCCATGATGGTTTCCATCTGGGCCTGGAATTCCGGATGAAACCGCTTTTCCACGACGTTCCACTCGTCGGCAGGATAGTCACGCGATGGCGGCCTGAGACGTTCGTGATGGAGCATGACGCGGTCGTTCCCGAAACAGCCTGGCTACTCGATCAGGCGACGAATTCACTCGGCTTGTTCACTCACAAAACCTGTACCCTCGGGCGAATCACTGGCGCCAATACCGATCGTCCGAGCTCTCGGGCACCCGGTGCATACGCTCTCTCATGCCTTGGAACCCGGCCGGCCTCATGCGTCGGTTGCCAGGCCTTACGCATCCGGGACATTCGCCGGCGCCGGCGCAGAGCGCAATATGCCGCGGGCGAGTGCGGCCATGTCGATGCGCTCCAGGCTGGTGACAACGAGGTCGGCTCCGGCTTTGCGCAACAGTTCTTCATCGCCGAGCCGCGCGATTCCAAGTGACACCATCCCGGCGTTGCGCCCCGCTTGAATGCCCGCCGGCGCGTCCTCGACCACAAGGCATTGCGCCGGTGCGACGCTGAGCGCCTCGGCGGCGAGCAGAAAGAGCGTGGGATCGGGCTTGCCGCGCGGCACGTCGCGGCCACTCAGGTCGGCATCAAACAGAGACAGGAGCGTGCGCCCATCCGGGAGATAAACCCGGCGCAGCATCGCCGCAGCATTGCGCGACGAGGAGGCGAGCGCGAGTTTGAGGCCCGCTCGATGGAGGGCCACGGCAAAACCCACCGCATCGGGAAACGCCTCGAAACGACCCTCCTCGATAAGTCTGTCGATGAGCGTCTGCTTCACCGCGGCATACTCGGCCGCGCGCGCGGCGGCCTCAACACCGCCGAGCCGCTCCAACGCGGCGTGGGCCCCTTCGAGACGCGGCTTGCCCGCGACATGCGACTGATAGAAGACCGTGGTGAAGCCCGCCGGGTCGGCGAAGCCCGCCAGCGCCTCCCGCCACGCCTGCTCGTGCGGCGAGTTTACCAGCACGCCGTCGACGTCGAAAATTCCTGCCAATAGCGCCAAGACCATATCGCTCCGCCTCGCCGTCAATAGCACGTCCGCCGCGACTACACGTTATCGGCCTCGGTTGACCGGCCAGCTGTCGAGGCCGCTACCTGTCCCCATGACCAACCCGCGATCTCGGGCATATCGTCGCCATAGCGACAGATGTACTCCTTGTGGTCGATAAGCTTGTTCTGGATTGCCTGCTTCGCATAGGCGGCCCGCACGGCGAGATTCGGCACACGATCAATCACGTCGGCGACCAGGTGAAAGCGGTCGAGACGGTTCAGCACGCACATGTCGAACGGGGTGGTCGTGGTGCCTTCCTCTACGTAGCCGCGCACATGCAGGTTCGCATGGCCATGCCGCCGATAGGTCAGACGGTGAATCAACCAGGGATAGCCGTGGAAGGCGAAGATGATCGGCTTGTCCGTCGTGAACAGCGCATCGAAATCGCTATCGGGCAGGCCGTTCGGATGCTCGCTCTGCGGCTGCAGCTTCATCAGATTGACGATGTTGATGACCCGGACCTTCACGTCGGGCGCATACCCCTTCAGGAGATCGACCGCAGCGAGCGTCTCAAGCGTCGGCACGTCGCCGCAACACGCCATGACGATGTCCGGCTCGCCCCCTCGGTCGCTGCTCGCCCATTCCCAGATACTGAGACCGGCGGTGCAGTGCTTCACCGCTTCGTCCATGGTCAGCCACTGCGGCGACGGCTGCTTGCCGGCGACGATGACATTCACGTAGTTGCGGCTACGCAGGCAGTGATCGGTGACCGATAGCAGACAATTGGCATCAGGCGGCAGATAGATACGCACGATCTCCGCTTTCTTGTTCACGACGTGATCGATAAACCCCGGGTCCTGATGGCTGAACCCGTTGTGGTCCTGCCGCCAGACGTGGCTCGACAGGAGGTAGTTGAGCGAGGCGATCGGTCGTCGCCACGCAATCTCGTTGCACATCTTCAGCCATTTGGCGTACTGGTTAAACATCGAATCAATGATGTGGATGAACGCCTCGTAGCACGAAAAGAACCCGTGCCGGCCGGTGAGCAGATAGCCCTCAAGCCAACCCTGGCATTGATGCTCGCTCAGGATCTCCATGACGCGGCCGTCGGGTGCGAGGTGATCGTCCCACGGGACGCGCTCGGCCAGCCATGCCCGGTTGGTGACCTCGAGCACATCCTGCCAACGGTTCGAATTGTTCTCGTCCGGGCTGAACAGACGGAAGTTCCGCGCCTGCATGTTCAGCTTCATGACGTCGCGCAGGAAAGTGCCCATCACCCGGGTAGCCTCCGCGGTCACTGCGCCGGGCGCCGGCACCTTGAGCGCGTAGTCGCGGAATTCCGGCAGGCGTAAATCGCGCAGGACCACCCCGCCATTGGTATGCGGATTGGCGCTCATGCGCCGCGTGCCGTGCGGAGCGAGTTCGGCAATCTCGGTGTGCAACTGGCCGTTCCCGTCGAATAGTTCCTCCGGCCGGTAGCTCTTCATCCACCCCTCCAGGATACGCACGTGCGCCGGATTTTCGTGCATCTCGCCCATCGGGACCTGATGGGAACGCCAGTAATCCTCCGTGCGCCGGCCATCGATCTCCTTCGGGCAGGTCCAGCCCTTCGGCGTGCGGAACACGATCATCGGCCAGAGCGGCCGCTCGGCGGAGCCACGTCGGTTCGTTTCGGCCTTGATTCCCTGGATCTCGCCAATGACGGTATCGAGGGTGGTGGCCATCAACTCATGCATGACATCCGGATCATGGCCTTCGACGAAGTGCGGCGTGTAGCCGTAACCGCGCAGGAGATGATCGAGTTCATTGTGGCTGATGCGTGCAAGAACCGTGGGATTGGCGATCTTGTAGCCATTGAGATGGAGGATCGGCAGAACGACTCCGTCTGTTTTCGGATTGAGAAACTTGTTCGAGTGCCAGCTTGTCGCCAAAGGCCCCGTCTCCGCTTCGCCATCGCCGACGACACACGCGACGATCAGGTCCGGATTATCGAACGCCGCGCCGAAGGCATGTGAGAGGGCGTATCCGAGCTCACCGCCCTCGTGAATCGAACCGGGTGTTTCCGGCGCGACATGGCTTGGAATGCCCCCGGGGAAGGAAAATTGTGTGAAGAGGCGCTTCATGCCCTCCTCGTCCTCCGTGATGTTCGGATAGACCTCGCTGTATGTTCCCTCGAGATACGCATTCGCGACCAACGCGGGGCCGCCGTGACCTGGCCCGGTAACATAGATCATGTCCAGGTCATTCTTCTTTATGACCCGGTTCAGATGGGCATAAATGAAGTTCAGGCCGGGCGTGGTCCCCCAATGGCCGAGCAGGCGCGGCTTGATGTGCTCCTTGGCCAGAGGCTCTTTCAGAAGAGGATTGTCGTACAGATAGATTTGGCCGACCGAAAGATAGTTGGCAGCACGCCAGTAGGCGTCGATGAGTGACCGCTCGGTGCGAGAGAGAACCTCGGGCATGCGCAACTCCTGAGCTCGTTTCCATGGCGATTTGAGGAGCGATCTGGCTTTCCCAGTGCGCCCGCGCGCAACGGGACGCTCGCACCTTACGCGTCTGCCGGCGCTCTATCGTGAACGCAACGCGACGATCGACGCATTGTTGGCTACACAGTCTCGTGAGTTCGCTCGTGACCGGCTGATCTGCAACGCCCCGCACGGGCGGCGGATGGAATTCAAAGGCATCGCCGGAGCGAAGCGGTCAGAAACCGGCTTTGCAACGGCCGCGTCCTCTGAAACGGTCACAAAACAGTCAAAGGTGACGGAGCGATCTGACGCACGTCGGCTGCCGATACGGCAGCCGAGAGCCTGACGAGCAATCCGGGACACGGTCTGGGCGCCACACAAAGCGGTGGCTCGCCTGCGGCGCGGAGGGCCTGACCGATTGCCTGAAGCGGGGCGGCAAGGACCCGCCCCGGAAATTTCTTTGCAGTTCAATATCAGCCGCACCCACCTTCTGCTGATCGATATCTCGATCAGGCTGACGCTGCTCTGATGAAACAATGCTTCAATGATCCGACGCCGCCGCCATTCTGATTTCACTGTCTGGTTTCATGTGGGAGGCGGGGACAGACAGAATGATCTGATCGAGGGCGCATCGCGTGGTCATCCGCGTTGTCGGGCTTCCGGATTTCGGTCGCTTGAATGTTCCTGTGCCGCGCGGTTGGCGCACTGGCTCATCACCCTTTGGTGGACACCCATTCACCGCCCAGGACGGCGTTCGACGCGATCGCGACACGGGCGGGATTCGATCACTGGCGTGGCGGCTCACGAGCCCAAGCTATCGCGGCCGTGTGAACAGAACGAGGACGCCCACCCGAGACACCCAGGCTGGCCCACGCTACCCTG
>JASHQG010000730.1 GCA_030037665.1 Acetobacteraceae bacterium | reverse complement strand
CTCGTCATCCTGGATCAAATGATCGGTCTGATGCTCGCCGGATTGAATGCGACGCTGCTCGGACACTGAGACGCGACACTCCCGCCTGCCGCGAAAGAAGCGGCGGCGTGTCAGCGGCAGGGCCGTGCGATCCAACCCGGGACCGCCCGAAGTACGTCGCTCGTCACCGGGCGGGCCGAGCAACCCTCTCGCGCTCGGCGGCAGACGAAAACGGATCGACCTGGTACCTCACGCCAGTCAGGAACAGCCCGTCCGGCGGCGCTGTTGGACCTGCAGCGGAACGATCATGCGCCGCCAACGCAACGCCCACGTCGGCTGGCCGCCAGCTCCCCTCCCCCACCAGCTTGAGCGTGCCCACCATGTTGCGCACCTGGTGATGCAGGAAACTGCGTGCCTCAGCGATCACCTCGATCATCTCGCCATACCGGTTCACATCCAGCCGGTCGAGCGTGCGCAACGGACTGTTCGCCTGGCATCCGGCGGCACGGAAACTGGTAAAATCGTGCCGCCCCAGCAGACCTTGTGCCGCTTCGTGCATCACGGCCGCATCGAGTGGCGCCCACACGTGCCAGACCCGACCGGCGTCCAACGCAGGCCGGGCGCGGCGGTTCAGAATGCGATACCGGTAGGCTCGGCCGACCGCTGAGAACCGCGCGTTCCAACCCTCCGGTGCGGGTGCCGCCCGCAACACCGCGACCGGATGCGGTTTCAGGTGATAGTTCAGTGCCTCACGCAGCCTGTCCGCGTTCAGCGTGGTCGGCAGGACAAGCTGCACCACCTGTGCCTCGGCATGCACGCCGGCATCGGTGCGGCCGGCAACAACCGTTGAAACCGGCGCACCGCCGGCAAGGCGCGCGGCGGCGGTTTCCAGCACTTCCTGCACGGAAAGCCCGTTGGTCTGACGCTGCCATCCGACAAACGGTGTCCCCTCATATTCCAGCACCAGCGCCCAAACACTCATCACCTGACCCGCCGTTGCGCGTTGTTTGCAATCGGTACAAACGCGCGACCTTTTGACCGAAAATATAACATCCGACGGCGTTTCATCACACCACTTGGCTCGGGCGTCGGTCTTGAAGGTCGAAAAATGCGCACCGTTGATTTCAATCGAGGCACGCCTGCGGCCGACACATCGAGGCCCGCGCCGCTACGCCAGGCCCTCCGGGTGGGTGGCAGATCCCGCACCACGGTTCATGGGCCCTGCCCGTGGCCCCAACCACTGATGCAGTGATGAGCGGCCATGTTCCTTCCCCTGGCCGTTAGCTTCGGTAACGGCGCGTCAGGCCAGCAGGGTGCCCGCCGGCACACGATGCCCACGCAGGAAGTCCGCCGCTGCCAGCGCATTGCGACCACCCAATTGCAGACGGCATAGCCGAACGGCGCCGGCACCGCACGCCACCCTCAGGTGGTCATCGAGCACGGTACCCGGTGCTCCCCCACCATCTGCCAACTCCACCGCGAGCACCTTCAACATCCCACCGTGCAACATCGTAAAGGTCCCCGGCCAAGGATCGAACGCGCGCACCTGCCGCTCGATCGCCGCTGCGTCTCGCGACCAGTCAATCCGCCCGTGCTCGCGCGCAAGTTTCGGCGCATAGGTTGCCCCGGCGTCCTGCTGCGGAACCGATGGCGGGTTTTCCGCCAACGCGCGCAGGATCAGCCGCGCTCCGACCCCAGCCAGCACCTCATGCAGTGAACCGGTGGTGTCCGCGGGGCCGATCGGCACAGCCTCGCGCAGCAGGATCGGGCCGGTGTCGAGCCCGGCGTCCATCTGCATGATGGTGACGCCGGTCTCGGCATCGCCTGCAAGAATGGCGGCCTGGATCGGCGCGGCGCCGCGCCAGCGTGGCAGCAGGCTCGCATGGATGTTGAGGCAGCCGTGCTGCGGCGCGTCCAGCATCGGCTGCGGCAGAATCAGCCCGTAGGCGGCGACCACCGCGGCATCCAGTTCCAAAGCCGCAAACGCCGCCTGCGCTGCCCGATCATGGCGCAGACGCGCTGGCGTGCGGACGGTCAGTCCCAGCGCGTCGGCCGCGACATGCACCGCGGCACGCTGAACCGCGTGGCCACGCCCGGCCGGCCGCGGCGGCTGGCAGTACACCGCGGCGATGGTGTGACCGGCTGCGTGCAGTGCTCGCAAGGCCGGTACCGCGAAATCCGGGCTGCCCATGAATGCGAGACGCACCGTGGCTTTCCGTCATTGTGTGGGACAAACTCGACCCGCCCTGTCCCTCCCCTCGCGGGAGAGGGCGGGCAGAGCGCGCGCGGCCGGTGAGGCCGCTCGCGGACCCTCTCCATTGCGGAGAGGGTGGGACGGTTGTTTCCGCGATGGCCAGAGACCAACCAGCCTGAGGAGACGCACCGCTCCGGCCGCCGGCAAACTTAGCGTCCTCCAACCTTCTGGCGCTGTTCCTTCGCCAGCTTGCGCATGATCATGTTGCGCTTCAGGGGCGAGAGGTGATCGACGAACAGGATTCCGTCCAGATGGTCGATCTCGTGCTGCAGGCAGGCGGCCAGCAGCCCGTCCGCCTGGATTTCCCGCCTTGCCCCCGTCTGGTCGAGGTACCGGACCTTCACCCGCGCCGGCCGGGTCACCTCGGCATACATGCCCGGCAACGACAGGCAGCCTTCCTCGCGCGTCGCCAGTTCCTCGCTCTGGGCGACGATCTCCGGATTGATCAGGCTCATCGGGTTCGGGTGGTTATCGGGCATCAGGTCGATCGCGATGACGCGCAACAGCTGCCCGACCTGTGGCCCCGCGAGGCCGATACCGGGCGCACGGTACATCGTCGCAAACATGCGCGGCAGCAGCGCGCGCACCGTGTCCTGATCGACCGACTGCACCGGCCGGGCGCGCGTCTTGAGCATCGCGTGCGGCGCGATCAGAATCGGTATCGTATCGATGGTCTCCAAAGCCGGCGCGACAGCATCCATGGATGCGCATGTAGCTTCGCTCGGCGCTCGGATCAACGGCGGATCAGCCGGCCTCTTGCCACCCCTTGCAACCGCTTCCCCGGGTGCCAATCTTTTCGTCAGCCGGGATGCCAATGCGGGTCCCGGCGGACGCTTCGCTCTGAGGAGGAGGCCATGACGACCCGGGTGTTCACCTCGCCGCTGTTTTTGGGCTTCGATCATCTCGAGCAGATGCTCGAGCGGGCGGCGAAGACTTCGTCGGACGGTTATCCGCCGTACAACATCGAGCAGCTCAGTGCGACCGGGCTGCGCATTACACTCGCCGTTGCCGGGTTCACCATGGACGAACTGCAGATCACCCAGGAGGACAACCAACTGGTGATCCGTGGGCGGCAGGCGGACGATTCGCAGGGCCGTGTGTTTCTGCATCGCGGCATCGCCGCGCGGCAATTCCAGCGGGCCTTCGTGTTGGCGGAGGGGATCGACGTGAAGGGTGCGTGGCTCGACAACGGGCTACTGCACATCGACCTGGTCCGGCCGCAGCCGGAGCCGCGGGTCAAGACGATCGAGATCACCAAGGCCGGCCAGCCGGCCGGTGGCAGGCCGAACGGGGCTGGCCGCACCAAGGTGCTGGAAAGCGAACCGGAGCAAGGCTGAGTCCGCGAAGGACACCACGCCACGGGAGCCGCATATCGGTCCCGACTGCACCAAATGGGCGCCGGTGCTCGAAGAGGCCGCGCCACGCAGGAGACAGACGATGAATATGAACCCGACCAACCATTCCGATGACCCTAACGGCATGCCGACGCCCGCGCCGCTCGACATCCGCGCGATGTCGCCCGAGGAATTCGCCCGGTTCGGCGTGACCCAGCTCGCCTATGTGAAGCCGGTGGTCGTCAACGGCACGGAAGGCTTTGCCATTCACGCCGCGGACGGCACGCCGATGGCGATTGCCGATAACCGCGAGGTCGCGCTGGCGGCGATCGTGCAGCACGAGATGGTCCCCGTCCTGGTGCACTGATTGTGCGCCTTTTCCGCTTCGCCGCAGAGATCGCCGCGAAGCGGCGGGTGAGGACGCAACCGTAGCGAACCGCGACAGGGATCGGGCGGGTGGGGGTCCCCCACCCGCACGGGGCCAGCGCGTTGCGACGTCGTCCCTTCGCGTCACGGCATAGCAGGCACGGGCCGGCGCGGTTGGCGCAGCACTGTCCGAGGCGGGAAGCGGCCGGTCTGGCCTCGGTTACATGGCGCGTGCGCGCACGGTGCTGCCGGATCTGTCGCGTCGCGATCGACTCGACGAGCGTTGCGCACACCGCGTCCCATCCGAACGGGACGACGGCCGCTGGCGGCAGGGCTACAGACTGCTTCATGACACTATGATCTCATCCGCCTCACCTGTGCGGGATGGCGCTTGCAAGACCACGGCGCATTGGTCGATCTACGGACCGCTCGGAGCGCGCACACGCCGTGTGCGACTTCTGCCAGGGCAACACGACATCCGGTGAAAAAGGATCATCATGCCGCGCATTCGTTCTGTCGCCGTGTTTTGCGGCTCGCAGCGAGGCAATGACCCGGCCTTCGCTGAAGCTGCCCAGGCGCTCGGCCGGGGTTTGACCGAGGCCGGGATCAGGCTGGTCTACGGCGGCGGCCGAGTCGGGCTGATGGGCGTGATGGCCGACGCGATGCTCGCCGCCGGCGGCGAGGTGGTCGGGGTGATCCCGGACTTCCTGATGCGGCGCGAAGTTGGTCACCCCGGCGTCACCGAGCTGCTGAACGCTCACAGTATGCACGGCCGCAAGCAGCGCATGTTCGAGCTATCCGACGCGTTCGTGTCCCTGCCCGGCGGGATCGGGACGCTGGACGAAACGATCGAGATCATCACCTGGCGGCAGTTGGACCTGCACCACAAGCCGGTACTGCTGTGCGACGTTGCCGGTTCGGTCCAGCCATTGCTCGCGACAATCGACGCGGCGATCGCCCGAGGCTTTGCGTCACCGCAGACCCGCGCGCTGTTCGAGGTGCTTGACGGCGTGCCCGCAGTGCTTGGCCGCCTCCGGCACCTTTCGGTCCAACCCGGGGGTGGCGCGGAGCGCCTGTAACGGTTCTCCGCTTGCCGCAAGCCCGCCCGGCATGCGCATAGTCGGCCGCCGCGCTGTCGCGCGACCGAACGGAGTGCCGCCATGCGCTTCCTCCTCACGGCGCTGCTGATCGTCAGTGTCACGCCCGCTCTCGCTGATGACCTGACGCTGCAGCGGGTGATGCTGTCGTCGGCGGGCGTTGGCTATTTCGAGTACGAGGCAAAGGTCGAGGGTGACGCAACGCTCGATCTGAACGTGCCGCTCGCGGACGTGGATGACGTGCTGAATTCGCTGGTGGTGTTCGACACGGCCGGGGGCATCGGGACGTTGACGCTACCCGGCCGTGACGAGTCGCACGCCGCGTTCGGCATCCTCCCCTTCGGGCCGGCGGCACTGCGTTCGCCGATCAGTTATCTCAACGACCTGCGGGGCGTGGAGGTGGCGGTGACAGGGCCGCAGCCGATGACCGGTCGCATCATGGCGGCCGAGCGGTTCAACGAGACCATCCCGGGTGCTTCCGGCCGGCCCGGCATGGTCGTGCCACGTACCCGGGTCACGCTGATGTCGGCGCAGGGCCTGCAGCAGTTCGTTCTCGAGGATGCCGAGAGCGTGCAGGTCACCAATCCGGCGCTGCGGGCCGACATCGACCGCGCGCTGCAGGCGATCCGCGCCCAGGCAAGCCGGACCGTTCGGCACATCACGTTGCGCAGCAGCGGCACCGGCGAGCGGACCGTGCGTGTCGGTTATGTCGCCGCAGCCCCGCTGTGGAAGGCGACCTACCGGCTTGTGCTGCCGGCGAAGGCCGGTGATGAAGCGCGCCTGCAGGGCTGGGCCGTGCTGGAGAACCAATCCGGCGCCGACTGGAAGGGCGTTTCGCTGAGCCTGCAGTACGGCAATCCGGTGACGTTCCGTCAGGAGATCTATCGCAGCTACTATGTAGAGCGGCCTGCGGTGCCGGTCGAGGTGCTGAGCCGCATCCTACCCGGCGTCGATACCCGGAGGCTTTTGCCCGGCACAGAGATGAACGGCGCATTGTCGGGCGGCCTCGGCGCTCTGGCGGCGCCCGCACCGATGGCCGGGATGGAGAAGGCGGCTCCATCGGCCCTGGCGGAACCGGCTGAGCCCGTTGCCGCGGTCGAGGGTGTCGAGGAGACCGTCTTTCCCATCGCGGCGCCGATCGATCTGCCGGCCGGACAAACCGCGAGCGTGCCGATCATTGACCACGCCGTGGCGGCCGAACGCGTCGACCTTGCCACCGGCGGCGAGACACATCCGCTCTCCGCGGTCCGGATCACCAACGACACCGCCAACAGCCTGCCCGCTGGCGTCCTCGCGCTCTACGACGCCACGGGAGCGGTGAGTTTCGCTGGCGACGCGCGGCTGGGTGGACTGCCGGTCGGCGAGGACCGGCTGCTGTCTTTCGCGCAGGACCTGCGGACCACGGTCGAACGGCAAACCAGCCAGGAGACGACGCTGGCCTCGCTCGCCGCGGAACAGGGCGTGCTGCACATCGCCACGCGCCGGCGCGAAGTGCAGCGCATCACTCTTCTCGCGCCGACGAACGAAGCGCGACGCGTGCTGGTGCAGATCCCGAAGCACGGCGATCGCACGCTCACCATCGAGGGCGGACCCGTGCCGGGAACCGAAGAGACCGCGACGGCGTGGCGCATCCCGGTGTCGCTGCAGCCCGGCGAGACACGGCATATGACGGTTTATCTCGATCGGCTGGAACATCAGGACACGGCACTGATGGCGAACGACGCGGCGGTGGTGGTCGCGGTGCTGGCGGACAACACGCTGGCAGGGCCAGCGCGCGCCGCCTTGCAGAATATCGAGGCACTGCGGAAGGACGAAGCAGCAAAGCGCGGCGCGGTCCGAACGTGGCAACAACAACTGGATGCGGTGGCGCAGGATGAGGGCCGCATTCGGAAGAATCTGGCGGTCGTCGCGGGGAACGATGCATTACATGAGCGTCTGACGCAGGAGCTGGATGCCGACGAGACGAAAATCGCACAATTGACTGCGTCGCTGACGGAAGCACGCGCGGCAGCGCACAAGGCGCATCAGGCGCTCGCCGAGGCGGCCGCGAACTTGCGTATCTGAGCGAGCCGTCATAGCGCTGTTTCGCACGGACCCTGATACGAAGCGGGCCGGGCAGCCCCACGCAGTCAGGCGGGATCCTGCCTGCAGGGAAGTCGGCCAGGTCATCGCATCACCTTCATCGGCAGCACCGGCGCTGCCATTTGCGATGGCGCGGGGACTCGCTCGGCAGCACCAAACGGCGTTGCGCCAACGAAAAGCAAACTGGGGGGACGACATGAGGACATCACCAGACGTCACGTCGCGGCGAATCGCCAGGCGCACGCTGCTGAAGACCGGAACCGCTTTTGCCGCGACCGCGACGGGGCTGCTCGACGTCGTGAGCGCAGAGGCGCAACCCAACGCCGGGGCGATGTACGGCTATGTCGGTGCCTTTACGACCCCGCAACGCAAGGCGCACGGCGATGGAATCAACGTCTACCGGATCGACCCGGAGAATAGCGTCTGGACGCATCTGCAACTGCTCAAGGAGATCAATCCTTCCTTCCTGACCATCGACCGAGCGCAGCGCTTTCTCTACGCTGTGCATGCCGATCTCGACGAGGTCAGCGCCTATTCGATCGACAAGCAGAACGGCAACCTCACGGCGCTCAACCGTCAATCCTGTGGCGGCAAGAATCCCGTCCATCTGTCGATCGATCCGAGCGGGCGCTACATCGTTACAGCCAATTACACCGCCGGCTCGGTCGGCGTGGTGCCGATCGAACAGGATGGCAGCCTTGGCGCACACACCGACGTGCAGAAGCTGCAGGGCCAGCCCGGCCCCGATCGCAAGGAGCAGGCAAGTTCGCATCCGCACAACGCCGTTTTCGATCCCAGCGGCCGATTCATTGCTGTACCCGACAAGGGCCTCGACCGCATCTTCGTCTCCCGACTCGACGCCACGAGCGGCAAGCTGGTGCCAAACAACCCGCCGTTCGTGGCAACACGTGCCGGTCAGGGACCACGCCACATCGCGTTCCATCCCAGCCTGCCACTTGCTTATGTGGTCAACGAGCTCGGCGCTTCGGTCACCACCTATCGGTTCGATCCGGAGCGGGGAACCCTGGAGCCGCTTCAGCTCCTGCCGTCCACCCCGCCGAGCTACACTGGTAACGACACTGGCGCCGAGATTACTGTCGCGCCGTCGGGCCGCTTCGTCTACGCGTCAAACCGTGGCGCCAACAACGTCGCGATCTTCGCCGTCGATTGGGCCTCCGGAACTCTGCAGCCGGTCGGTTGGGCGCAGACTGAGAGGCCACGAGAGGGCGAGACCGTGCGGTTTATCACTCTCGATCCAGCAGCCAGGGTTCTCTATGCGGCTAACATGGATTCCGACACGATCGTTCCGTTCGCGGTGGACTGGGAGAGCGGCATGCTGACACCAACCGGGCACATCATCCACGTCAACAGCCCGTGCACGATTGCCTTTGCCGGCAGCTGAGCAGACCCCAAATCCGATCTGCATTGAACGCCGGGGTATGCGCCCCTCCGGAGCCAATCGGTCACGCCAGGCGTATCTGCGCCCAGGCACGCACGAGACGATTCATTGCGTGCATGGCGCGTGCGCTCCATACCGACGTAACGGGGAGCGCGCAATTGACCGCTTCGCCGACGGACGCGCGCACCGCAGCGGACACGGCGCATCAGGCGTTGGCCGAGGCGGCGGCGAAGCTGCGAATCTGCGCGCGCGGTCCTAGTGCTTGTTCGTGCAAAGCCTGATATTAAGATGGCAACCGGACCGCGCTTGGAATACCGTGGCGGTCCTCACCACGAACCTGACGGAACTTCGCTCATGGCTATGACACCATTCAAACCGAACCAGTTGTTGAATCGGTTTCCGCAAGATCTGGCCAGTTTCCACGCGCCGTTCGTAACAGTGGAGGGCATCGCGAGTTTCGCCAACGACAATGCCAGGCAGCTGAAGTGGTGGTGGCATCTACAATTGGCGAAGCTGCTGAATCCGAAGCGCGACCATGGGTATGCGCTGAGCAAACAGGAATTTACGCTGGTAGGGGGTGTCGCCACCGGCCTGCCGGTCAAGCGGCTGTCGTCCTGTCACTTCAAAGGCAACACAGCGGCATCACAATCGGCAGAAGAGACGCAGCACGCTTTCAACACGGATGCGGAGACCGGCAATCCGTTGCCGCCCATGCAACCCGTCGTGTCTGCGGGTTTCGTATGAACCCCGAATGCGATCCGCCGACGCTGGTCGAATGCCAAAGGCGCTTCTCCGACGAGCAAAAGTGCCTCGCACTCCCAGAGCGCGCGCGGTGGCCGCAAGGGCGGGTCTGCCCCGCGCGCGGCGTGATCAACCGCGCTTCGCGCATCCGCACATTGCCGGCATGAGCGACGCACTGGTGGGAGCCATTGTCGGACTTGTGCGGCCGATGCTGGACGCGCTCGACCGGCTGGAGTTCATCGCACGGCACATGCATCCCCCGGACATTGCCTCGCTCGCGGAGGTACTGGGCGATTGCGATGCCGACCTCCGCGAGGCGCGCAACGCGATCGCGAATACAGCGTGGCCCGATCACCTTGTGCCATTCCGCGAGCAGATGGAACGCGCCGCGGAGATGACACTTCGTGCGTGCGACGGCTTGCGGGAGGCTGCTGTTTCAGGCGGCATCCGTGGGTCGATCCGCGCACTGCGCAACGTCGGGCGCGCTTTAGAGGCGCTCTATCCGCTCGCGCCATCACTTCCTTCGGTGAGCCGCTTCTTCCTTGAACCAGACAGCCGCGACGATCAGGCTCTGCTCGATCGGCTCGCAAACGGTGCGGCACGAACCGATCTGCGCGTCGGCGTGCTGCATGGGGAGAACAGGACCGATCAGCGCGGCGGTTTTTCGGTGTATGTCCCGGAGGACTACGATCCGGCGCGTTCTTATACTTTACTGATGGCGCTGCACGGCGGCTCCGGCCACGGCCGCCTGTTCCTCTGGACCTGGGTGCGCGAGGCACGCAGCCGTGACGTGATCGTCGTCGCCCCGACCGCCACCGGCAGCACCTGGTCGCTGATGGAACCGGACGTGGACGGCACGCATCTTTCGCGCGTGCTGGAGCATGTCGCTGCCAACTGGCAGGTCGACCGCTCCCGCCTGTTGCTCACCGGCATGAGCGACGGCGGCACGTTCACCTTGCTGAGCGGGATCGATGCGGATTCGCCCTTCACCCATCTCGCGCCGGTGGCGGCAAGCTTTCATCCTCTGCTGATGACGATGGCAGAGCCGCGACGCATGCTGAAGCTGCCGGTTTATCTGGTGCACGGTGCGAAAGACTGGATGTTCCCCGTCTCGGCCGCACGCAGCGCCTACAGCGCGCTGGATGCGGCGGGCGCGCGCGTGGTGTATCGCGAGATCGACGACTTGTCGCACGCCTATCCGCGGGACGAGAACCCGCGCATGCTGGACTGGTTCCTGGCGCAGAACTGACGATGCCCGTCTCTGCTCGTGGGAGATGGGGCTTTACGAATTGGGGATCGATGCGGCAGACATCGTGCCGCCCGTGCGAGCAGCCTCCCCATCAGGTCTCATCTGTCGCGCTGCTCCATGCCGTCCGTCGACAGGAGGCGCGACGATGTACAGCGAGGACGACCTGGAGACCGCAATCGAGGCAGGCATTGTCGATCGGGCGACGGTCGAGCGGCTGCGCGATTTCTTTGCCCGCTCGCAGCGCACCATGCTGGTCGACGAGGAGCATTTTCGCCTGATCACCGGGTTCAACGACATCTTCGTGTCGATCGCCAGCATCCTGCTGCTGGTGGCGCTGGGCTGGCTCGGTCAGGCAATTCCCCTCGGTCCTGCCACCAATACCCCGCACCCGCTGGCGGGACTGCTCGTCGCGGCCGTGGCGTGGCGGCTTGCCGTGATATTCACGGCAAGGCGGCGGATGGCCTTGCCCTCGATCCTGCTCCTGTTCGCGTTCGTCGGCGGCATCTTCATCGCGGTCGCAGCGACGGGTTTCGCCGTGGTCGGATCGACGAACCTGGCAGCGGTCGGCTCAACGAGCGTAGCCCTGATCCTAGCAGTCGCTGCGTTGGCGGCCGCCGCGGGTGCCTATGGTCACTGGAGGCGTTTTCATGTGCCGATCACAGTGGCGGCCGGCGCCGCCGCCCTGGTAGGGGTCGCGTTGTCGTTGCTCGCCACCATGCCTGTCGCCCGCAAACACCTCGCGTTGGCCGCCTTCATCGGCGGGTTGTGCGTGTTCGCGCTGGCGATGCGCTGGGACATGACCGACCCGAAACGCGAGACGCGCCGCGCAGACATCGCCTTCTGGCTGCACCTGCTCGCCGCACCGCTGATCATCCATCCGGTGTTTGCGATGATGGGCCTGTTCAACGGCGGGGTCGGGTTGGCGGGGGCCGCCATGGTCGTAATACTCTACGTTGTGCTCGGGTTGATCGCGTTGTTGATCGATCGGCGTGCGCTCATGGTATCAGCGCTGGCCTACGTGCTGTACGCGCTCTCGATGCTGTTGCAGGAGTTCGGCGCGCTGAGCCTCAGCGTAGCACTGACCGCTCTGGTTCTGGGTTCGGCGCTCTTGCTGCTCTCGGCCTACTGGACCAGCGTCCGTGTCTCGATCCTGTCGGCACTTCCCCCGAGCCTGAGCAAGCGGCTTCCGGCCGCGACCGGGCATGGGGCGATAGCGGTGCACGGCTAAGACCCTGTCCAGAAATAAACGATGCAATCGCGGCCTTTGACTCCGAAATGTCACAGGTTGGTGAGAAACGCCTTGGGGGATGTCTCTGTAACGCATTCCTTCGTTGGTGCATCGCAGCTCGACGATGAACCCGGCGATTGACGCGCGGGCACTGTCGCGGTCGATCCGCGCCCGGCCTGGATCTGACCGGCCCGCTAGGGCACCGCAACCGCCCGCGCCGCTCGACCTGACCGAAAATCGCCGGCCCCTCGCCCCAACGGCCAGGGAAAAAGCTGCGCCTCGCGCTTGCGCGCCCGCACGCTTCCGGCAAGGGTGACGGGCGCGGCTCAGAGCGGCAGACGCGGTGGACGGGAGTCCGCCACGCTTCCCTCTCCCGCGCAGCGGAGAAGGAACATGGGATCAGAATACCTGCGTGCACGCTTCGGCATGGAGATTCCCGGGACGGAAGTGCCCGACGCCATCCTTCCGCTGCTTGATCGCCGGGTCGTCCGCCGCTATCGCGACGAGCCGGTGCCCGACTCATTGCTTGACGGGTTACTCGCAGCCGCGCAGTCCGCGCCCGCCAAATCTGACCTGCAGCAATACTCCGTCGTGGTGATGCGCGACCGCGCACGCATCAAGCAAATCGCCGACTGGATCGGCACGATGGACTGGATCGCGACCGCGCCGGTCTTCCTGGTGTGGTGCGGCGACATGCGGCGCGGCCAGCGCCTCTGCGAGCACCACGCGATGGAGCATGCCAACAACAACCTGGATAGCTTCCTCAACACCGCGGTTGATTGCAGCCTGGCGATGGGTGCCTTCATGGCGGCCGCGGAGGCGGTCGGCCTTGGCACCTGCCCCATCTCCTACGTTCGTTCCCACATCGAGCGGGTGACGCCGCTCTTGTCGCTGCCCGCTGGCGTCTATCCGGTCGCGGGCCTTACCGTCGGCTGGCCGGTATTCCGCCGGCCGGTGTCGATGCGGCTGCCGCCGGCGGTGGTCGTACACCGCGAGCGCTACGACGACAGCGCGATGCTCGACGAAGTCGCTGCCTATGACGAGCGCCGTCGTGCGCGGGAACCGGTTGCCGCGTCCGCTTTGAAGAACAACGATGTCTATCCGCCGCGCGACGGCGTGGGCTGGAGCGAAAATGTCGCACGCCAGCTCTCGGTGCCGGAGCGCTTTGGCTTCGCCGCCTATCTGAAGACCAGAGGATTCGATCTTGCCTGAAGACCTCGCGCATCGCGCGGAACTGACAGACCAGCAGGAAGCATCGCCACCGAGAGCCGCACGCCCGCGCCATGCGGCCAGCATTGTCGTGCTCCGCACACGCGGCGAGGAGCCGTCGATGCTGATGGGTATGCGCGGCGCGAAGCATCGTTTCATGCCCAACCGCCTCGTGTTTCCCGGCGGCGCCGTGGAACGCGCCGACCTCGCGGCGCCACCCGCCACGCCGCTTCCGCCACACACCGAGCGCCTCCTGCGGAAGGCCGCCGACGAGCGCCTCGCACAGGGCATCGCGGTCGCCGCGGCGCGGGAGCTCGAGGAGGAAACCGGGTTGAGCCTCGGCACCCCGCCACGGCTGGACGCGCTTGAGTATCTCTGTCGCGCGATCACCCCGCCGCCCAGCCCGATCCGCTTCAACGCGCGCTTCCTTCTGGTGCCCGAAGAAGCGGTGACTGGCACGCTCGGCGGTGACGGCGAACTCGAGAACCTCCGCTTCTATGCGATCGGCGAAGCGCTCGCGCTGGACCTGGCCCTGCCGACCCGGCTGGTGATCGAGCGCGCGCAACTCTGGCTCGCGATGGACGACACGGCCCGGCGCGCACGGACAGAGGCGCCGATTCTGCGCGATCGATCCTGGCGGATGGAATAACCGCGCGGCCTGCCGCTCCCTCGCACCCTTGAGCGTGTCGCCACCCGCGCGCACCATCGGTCCCAATCAGGGAGGGACCGCATGAAGTTCGTATTGTTCCAGGCCCGGGACCTGCCCGCCGCACCCGGCCTGCTGACCGAGCGCGGCGTGGTGCCGATCAGTGACGCCGTCACCCGCGGCCACACGCTGCAGGACACGATGGGTGGCATCATCGATGCGTTCGATTCGCTGCGTCCGGCGCTGTCGGCACTTGCCGCCGGCGGTACCGCGGTGCCGCTCAATGACGTGCAGCTTCGCGCACCGTTACCGCGCCCCGGCAAGATCCTCTGCTGCATCGGCAACTACTGGGAGCATGCGGAGCGCGAACCGCGGCCGCTTAATATGTTCCTGAAGAGCCCGGACGCCGTGATCGGCCCCGGCGATGTCATCACATTGCCCGAATTCGCCGATCCTTACGTGTTCCAGCACGAGGCCGAGCTGGCGATCGTTATCAAGGGACCGGCGAGGCGTGTGTCACGCGCGAACTGGCGGAGCGCCGTGTTCGGCTATACCGGCATGATCGACGTTTCCGCCCGAGCCGAGGGACGGCGCACATGGCGCGCGGGAAGCTGGCTCGGCAAGTCGTTCGACACGTTCGCACCGCTTGGGCCGTGCATCGTCACCGCAGACGAGATCGAGGATCCCAATAAGCTCGGCGTACGGTTCTGGAACGACGGCCAGTTGCGGCACGATTACCGCACCGACGACATGGAACACCCGGTGCCGGAGCTGATCGAATTCGCAACCGCGGCGATCACCATGAACAGTGGCGACGTCATTGCATGCGGCACCAATCATGAAGGACTGGGGCCGCTGCAGGATGGTGAGACGGTTGACTTCGAAATCGAACGTATCGGGCGTATGACGCTCACGGTCTCCGACCCGCTGCACCGGAAGTGGGAACGGGGAATCTATATGGGGGCCGATTCGACCAACCCGGAGGCGGTACGCCGGCGCCAGGCGTCGGGCGCTTGATGTTGGATGGTTTGGCCCGGCCCAAATCTGCGCCGCGGCAAGCACGCGCTTTCTGATCTCGCGCAGCGTGCAGGAACGCCGGCACGGCCGTCGCGGGATGGGCTGGCGCCGAAGCGACAACCGCGCCGTGAGCGGCACCGAGAGCGCTCTCGCCGGGGCCACAGATGGGTCCTCCGCGGTCAATCGTGGCGAATTTCCTGCGGCTGACGTTGCGGCTGGCCAACGGTCGCATGACCTCGCGACAACGACCGCAATGACGGACAGATTGACCGGTAATTCCCGCAGCTTATGCTCTGCGGGGAAAAGGAACCCTACGACGTGACGACCCCGGCGCCCGGCGCAATCGACTGCGACATCCATCCCGCTCTGCCCGGCATGAACGTGCTGACGCCGTATCTTGACGAATACTGGCGCGCGCATGTCCGGATGCGCGGGCTCGACCGTGCCAATTACAATGCCAGCGCATTCCCGCCAAACGCGCCGATCAACGCGCGGCCTGACTGGAAGCCAGCCAAAGGCCTTCCCGGCAGCGACTTTGCTACGCTGAAGAGCCAGGCACTCGATGGGTTCAAGACACGCTACGCGATTTGCAACGTGTTGCACGGCGCGCAGGCGATCTTCAGCGAGGACCTCTCCGCGGCCTTCTGCCGCGCCATCAACGACTGGATCGTGCACGAGTGGCTGGACAAGGACGACCGGCTGCGAGCATCGATTGTCGTGCCGATGCACAGCCCCGAGCTGGCCGCGCGCGAGGTCGAGCGCTGCGCCGCCGATCCGCGTTTCGTGCAGGTGCTGGTGTGGGAAATGGGCGAGCTGCCGCTCGGCCGGCGCATCCACTGGCCGCTCTATCGCGTGGCCGAGCAACTCGACCTGCCAATCGGCATTCATGCCGGCAGCAGCTACCGCCATCCGCCGACCAATCTCGGCTGGCCGTCCTACTATCTGGAGGACTACGTGTCGTGGTCGACCGGCTTCGCCGGCGTGCTCAACAGCCTGATTTCCGAGGGCGTGTTCGTGGAGTTTCCGCGGCTTCGGGTGGTGCTGATGGAATCCGGGGTCACCTGGCTGCCTGGCTGGATGTGGCGCGCCAACAAGACCTGGCGCGGCATTCGCGCGGAAGTGCCGTGGCTGGAGAAGTCGCCGGCCGACTACGCGCGCGAACATGTGCGGCTGACCATCCAGCCGTTCGACGCGCCGCCGCGTGCCGATCAATTGCAGCGCGTCATCGAGGAAATCGGCTCGGATGAGATGCTGATATTCTCGACCGACTATCCGCACTGGCACTACGATGGCACCGATGCGGTGCCCGACGGGCTGCCCGACCACGTGCTGCGCAAGGTCCTCGTGGATAATGCACTGAAGACCTATTCCCGGCTTAAGGCATAAGAGGAGCCATCCGATGAACGTTGCCGTTACGGATCGCCGTCCCGATACCGCCAACGAAACCCAACTCGGCATCGTCGATTGCGACGTGCATCCCTATGTGAAGACGCCCGCGGACCTGGACCCGTTCCTGTCCGCGCGCTGGCGCAAGCACCGGCAGGAAACTGGCGTGCGGTCGCGCTCGCCGTTCCTCGCCGCGCCAAATTATCCGCGCATGTCGCCATACAACGGCATGCGGATCGATTCGTATCCGAAGGACGGTATGCATCCCGGCTCCGATCTTGCGCTGATGCAGCAGCAGCTCCTGGATCTGTTCAATGTGTCGTACGGCCTGATGATGCCGCTGCTGGGCCGCGGCTCCGACGAGCGCAATGTCGAATTCGGTGCGGCGCTGGCGAGTGCGGCGAATGACTGGGAAGCGGAGGTCTGGTGCGACAACGAGCCGCGGTTGCGCGCCGGTGTGCAGATTCCGCTGGAATACACCGAGGCCGCGATCAAAGAGATCGAGAAGCGTGCCGGCGACCGCCGCTTCACGCACGTGATGATCCCACCACGCGGGCTTGAGCCGCTGGGCCGCCGCCGCTACTGGCCGATCCTGCAAGCGTGCGCGGCGAATGGCTTGTCCATCGCGCTGCATCTGGGCGGCACGAGCGGTCATCCGTCTACGGGCGGCGGCTGGCCGTCGTTCTATCACGAGGAACATCCGTCCTATCCGCAAAGCAAGGAAGCGCTGGTCACCTCGCTGGTCATCGAGGGCGTGTTTGAGCACATTCCCGGCCTGCGCGTTGCGCTGGTCGAGGGCGGGTTCGCGTGGCTGCCATCACTCGCGTGGCGGCTCGACAAGCACTACCTGCGGATGCGCGACGAAGTGCCGCATCTGAAGCAGCTGCCCTCTGAGTACATCCGGTCCAATGTGTGGGTCACCACGCAGCCGATCGAGGAGCCGGAGCGGCCAGACGACCTGCTCGCGACATGCGAGTGGATCGGCTGGGACCGCATCATGTTCTCCACCGACTATCCGCACTGGGACCAGGACGATCCGCGCTACGCCTTCAAGGTGCCACTGCCGGAGAAGGAAAAGCGCATGGTGTTCCGCGAGAACGCGCTGGCGTTTTACGGTCTGGGGTAAAGAAAGAAGTTTTCGTCACCGATGCACACCGCTGCACAAAGATGGGTTGGTGCGAGACGTTTATGCGCGGCTCGCGTTGGGAGAGCGCGTTGTAGGCCCCGCGCCGGCGAGACAGCCGGTGGCCGCGTCTGCGGGTATCACTCTGCTGCTCCGGTTGCAGTTCTCGTTGCAATGGACGGCACCGACTGATGGCGCGTCACGTCGTCGCCGCGGTGGATGAGATCGCGCCGGGCACCTGCAAAATCGTCGCGGTGTCCGGCCGCGAGATCGGCGTGTTCAACATACACGGCGAATTCTATGCACTGATCAACCGCTGCCCGCATGAAGGCGCGGCGCTGTGCCTGGGACCGATCCTCGGACGGTTCACCGCCGACCGACCAGGCGAATATCGCCTGACGCGCCACGGCGAGATGCTGCGCTGTCCCTGGCACGGCTGGGAGTTCGACATCAAGACCGGACAGTCCTGGTGCCACCAGGAAAGCGTGAAGGCACGATCGTATCCGGTGGAAGTCGTGCCGGGTCAGTCACTGGCGAAGGGACCGTTCGTCGCCGAGACGGTGCCGGTCAGTGTGGACCAGCAGTACGTGGTGGTGGAGGTATAAGGACCAGCCGCGGGCTTGACTGTTATTGCGAGGCCCTCAGAGCCGATGCGACCTCCCGCGACGATTGCTTCGGCTCTGCGGGCCTCGCACTGTGACAATCAGCGATTGAGAGGAGAGAACGTCATGGCCGACAGTGAACTGCGTGCCAAGGGTCGCGCGATGCGTCGCAAGCTGATGGGCGATGCTTATGCCGACAAGCTCGACAAGAACCTCTACACCGATCCCATCATGGAGAAGTTCGCCGCAGTCACGCAGGAAACGATCTTCGGATCGCTGTGGACGCGCCCGGGCCTCGACACCAAGACCCGCGCGCTGATCTGCATCATTTCCGACACCTGCACCGGCCGCACGCCGGAACTAAAACTGCACGTACGCTTCGCCCGTAACCAGGGCTGGACAGAGGACGAGATCGTCGAATCCCTCATTCACCTGCTCGGCTATGTCGGCGCGCCGCTGGTGCGCGAGGCGCTGATCACCACGAAAGAAGTGTTCGAGGAACTGCGCTCGGAAGCGAAATAGGGAGAACAACCATGTACGATCTGCACTACTGGCCGACCCCGAACGGCAAGAAGGTCACGATCCTCCTGGAAGAGCTCGGCGTTCCTTACAACCTCGTTCCCTGCAACATCGGCCGCGGCGATCAGTTCACGCCCGAGTTCCTGGAGATGAATCCGAATCACCGCATGCCGGTGCTGGTCGATCGCAATCCCAAGGATGGCGGGACGCCGTTCCCGATCTTTGAATCCGGCGCGATCATGATGTACGTGGCAGAGAAGGAAGGCCGCTTCTTTCCGCAGGACGTGCGGGGCAGATACGTGGTCACCGAGTGGCTGATCTGGCAGATGGCCAACCAAGGACCGAAGTCGGGAGAGTGCGGACATTTCCGTCGGCTGGGCGACAAGCAGGGCGATCAGTCTTACGCGGTGCGGCGCTTCACCGATGAAGTGAACCGCCTCTACGGCGTGCTGAACAACCGGCTCTATAAGACCCGATATCTCGCCGGCGACCAGTACTCGATCGCCGATATGATCAGCTATCCCTGGACGGTGAACTGGACGGCACAAGGACAGGACATCGAGGAGTTCAAGTACTTCAAGCGCTGGTTCGAAGAGATCGGTGCGCGTCCCGCGGTGCAGCGCGGCCTCGCGGCGGGTGCGAATATGTCCGAGGACGCATCGAAGCTGCCGCCCGAGGAGCAGGAACGCCGGGCGAAGCTCCTCTACAATCAGCGCGCACGGCCGGTGCCGGCGTAGCGCGCGCACGGCGCGCGGCAGAGGCGGCAGTCGGACTACTGCAGCCAGCGCACCAGTCGCCTCGTCCGCTCCGAAAACAGTTTCGGGGCGAACAGGCTACCCGCGGCACGTTTGGCGGCTTCGGAGCGTGTAGGATAGGGAATGATCATCCCGGCCAGCGCGCTCACTTTGGTCCGCTGCGCAATCGCCAGGGTCCAGAGACTGATCATCTCGCCGGCAGCCGGTGCGAGAATCCCGGCCCCCAATACCCGCCCGCGCCGCACCACAAGCTTGACCAGCCCGGCTGTGTCAGCCTCCGCGACGGCGCGATCGTTGTCCGCCAGCGGCCAACGCAGCACGGAGACCGCGTGGCCGGCAGCGCGCGCCTCTGCCTCTGTCATGCCGACCTGAGCAAGTTCGGGGTGGGTGTAGGTCACGCGCGGCAGAGCCGCGTAATCCAGCCGCGCCGGCATCCTGAACAACGCGCGGCGGATCACGATGCCTGCATGGTATGAGCCGACATGCGTGAATGCCCGCGGCCCGATGCCGACCGGGTCAGCGATGTCTCCCACCGCAAAGACCCTGCGGTTCGTCACGCTGCGCAGGCCGCGGTCGGTCACCACGCCCCCCGCCGACGCCCGCACATTCCCGACCTCGAGGTCCAAGCTCTCGAGATTCGGCCGCCGGCCAACCGCGACCAGTAAATGGCTGCCGGTGATCCGCTGCCCGTCCATCAGCACCAGCGCCGGCCCCGGCTCGACCGCTGCGACCCCGACGCCCTCCAACAGCGTCACCGCGCGTCGCGTCAGCGCGCAGCGCAGGCCGGCCACCAGCTCCGGATCGTCGCGCCCGGCAATCGTCGCCGCCTCCAGCACCGTGACCTGCCGGCCCAGTCCGGCGAACGCGTCCGCCATCTCGAGCCCGATCGGGCCACCGCCCAGGATGAGCAGGTGCTCCGGACGCTCTCCCAGTTCGAACACCGTCTCATTGGTCACGAACCGCACCCTGTCGAGACCTGGGATCGGCGGCACCGCGGCGCGGCTGCCGGCGGCGATCACGATCCGCCGTGCGGTGAGGCGTCTTCCGTCCACCGCCAGCGCATCCGGCGAGACGAACCGCGCTTCGCCGCGCAGCACCGCGGCACCCAGCGCGCGGAACCGGGCCTCCGAATCCGTCGGCGCCAGCGCGGCGATGGCGCCTTGCACGTGACACCGGACGACGGCCCAATCGACCTCGGGCTCAGACAGGCGGAGACCGAACCGGCCGGCGCCCCTCGCCGCGACCGCCGCGTGAGAAGCAGCAAGCAGCGCCTTACTCGGCACACAGCCGGTGTTCAGGCAGTCCCCGCCCATGCGGTCGCGCTCGATCAGCACAACGCTGACGCCGAGCTGCGCTGCGACCGCGGCGACCGACAGGCCGGCTGCACCGGCGCCGATCACCGCCAAGTCGAAGTCAGGCATTTGCGCGCTTCCAGTGCCGCCAGGCGATGGGCAGCAGCGCGAGCACGGCGAGCCCCAGCAACGGCCCCAAAATGGCCGGCGAGAACACGATGCTCAGGTCCGGACGCCGCCCGTCCGCCAGCACATCGCCGATGCCGGAGCCGATCGCCGCGTACACGAGTGTGGCGGGGATGATGCCCAACAGCGTCGCGCCGACGTACGGCAGCAGGCGCATGCCGGCGAGCGCGGCCGCCAGATTCACGAACCAGAACGGAAACAGCGGCACGAGCCGGACCGAAAGCAGATAGAGAAAACCGCTGTGCTGAAGCTCGGAGCGCATGCGGCTGATGCGCGGGCCGGCCCGCTTTTCCATCATCGGCGCGAAAGCGGACCGCGCCGCGGCGAACAGGATGACGGCGCCCGTTGCGGAACCGACAACCGCCAGCGCGCCGCCGAGCCAGGTGCCGAACAACAGCCCGCCGGCGACCGTCAGTACCGCAGCCTCGGGCAGCGACAGGGCGGTGGCCGCCGCGTAGGCCAGAACATAGACTGCCGGGGCGAGAACCGGATTAAGCGCGACCCAGTCGGCCAGCCAGGCTTGGTTGCGCGCGAGCGTTGCCCACGTCAGCCAGTGGCCGACGCCGCTGGCCCACAACACAAGCAGGGCCAACGCCAGCGCGATGAGCGGAACGAATCGGCGTGCAAGTCGCATGGCGGCAGGAGAAATGGGCGATTTTCGCGGCGGCGTCGTGTGGAACAATTGTTGCGATTGGGATGTGGCGGTGCGGCCGGACTCCCCGGGATGCCGCCGATGAAGAGACTCCCCCGGACCGTCGAAGCGACCCGGCGGGGCCTACCGCGCATGCGCCCGGGTGGCAAGATCATAGTGCGATGGCTCGGTCGCGGACCGTCCCTGCGCAAGCACATCTCACGCCGCGATGGGCCAAGACCGCCCATTCGCCTGTTCGCGTTCCGTGCCGGCCCGATGGGGCAGATTGGCAGGCGGCGCCTGCCGGCGGCGTGAGAGCGAGGGGGCCAACATGAAGAAAGCGCACAATTGACGCCCCCCGGCCCGGCCCGTATAAGCCGCCGCCTGCGACGGGCCGCCTTCTGGGCGCGCCCGCCGCGCCCAGTTGCCCAGGCCGGAGTAACGCGTCGTGAAGCGCACCTATCAACCGTCGAAGCTGGTCCGGAAGCGCCGGCACGGGTTTCGCGCCCGCATGGCGACCGTCGCCGGCCGCAAGGTGCTGGCCAACCGCCGGGCTAAGGGCCGCAAGCGCCTGTCGGCTTGATTGCCCGCACGGCGGCCCTGCCAGTAGAAGGCCGCGTCCATGTCGCCCAAGCCTGGTCGCCTGACCCGCCGCGCCGAGTTCCTGCGCGTCGCCGGCAAGGGGCGGAAGGCCGTAGCGCCGGGTCTCGTGTTGCAGGCGCTGAAGCGGAACGACAATAGGCCGACGAGGCTTGGTTTCACCGTGACGAAGAAGGTCGGCAACGCCGTGATCCGCAACCGTATCCGCCGCCGTCTCAAAGAGGCCGCCCGGCTGGAACTGCGGGAACTTCCAGTCGAGGGCACCGACCTTGTGCTGATCGGCCGCGAGGCGACGCGCGAACGCGATTTCGCCGCGCTGCGCCAGGATCTTCGGCGCGCGATGACCAAGACGGGGCTGCTGTGACGCCGGCGGCTTATTTCGCCGTCGGCGCGGTGCGCGCCTACCAATGGACGGTTCGCCCGCTGATCGGCGCCCACTGCCGGTTCTGGCCAAGCTGCAGCGATTACGCGATCGAGGCCGTGCAGACACACGGTGCCGCGCGCGGCTCGGCGCTGGCCGCCTGGCGCATCCTGCGCTGCAACCCGTGGTGCGATGGCGGCTACGATCCGGTTCCCCCTCAGTGCCCGCACTCTCCCGCCGGCCAAACGAGGCCATGAATGGACCAAAAGCGACTCATTGCCGCGATTACCGTTTCCATCGCGATCCTTCTCATCTTCCAGTTCCTGGTTCAGCCACATCTGCCCCAGCCACCAGCGCCGCCGCCGGCACACCTCGCCGCGACCCAACCGAAGCCGACGCCGACCGGCGGCCCCGGTGCACCGGCCGCAACGGCGCCCACGGCAACGCATGTCGCCGTTCCCGCCAACGTACCGCGCGTGAAGATTGCCGCGCCGCGGTTGACCGGCTCGGTCAGCCTGCTGGGCGCCCGGATCGATGACCTGATCCTGAACGACTACCGCGAGACGCTGGCACCCGATTCGCCGAACGTGCGGTTGCTGCGGCCGCTCTCAACCGACCAGCCATATTATGTGCAGTACGGCTGGGCGGCCGCCCCTGGAGAGACGGTCAAGGTGCCGGATAACAACACGGTCTGGACCGCGTCGGCCGACACGCTGAGCAGCGAACATCCGGTGACGCTGTCCTGGGACAACGGCCAGGGACTGACCTTCGAGTTGCTGCTCTCAGTCGACGACCAGTTCATGTTCACCGTGACGCAGTCGGTGAAAAACGCGTCCGGCAAACCGGTGCAGCTTTACCCGTGGGCGCGCATCATGCGTGGCTACACACCGGTCGCCGAGGGTTTCAACTCACTCTACGGTGGCATCAACCAAGGCCTGTTCGGCGTCGTCAACGGCAGCCTGCACAGCATGACGTACGCCACGGCGAAGTCGAAGGGCACGAAGAACAATGGCATCGCCTTTGACGCAATCACGAAAGGCGGCTGGGCCGGCATCACCGACAAATACTGGCTGACAGCGCTGATTCCGGACCGCTCAGTGCCGGTGAAAGTTGCTTACCAATTCATCGATGAAGGCAGCGGCCAGTATCAGGTCAGCTATCTCGCGCAGAACGCCCTGACCGTATCGCCCGGTGCGACCGCGAGTAAGCAATGGCGCACGTTTGCCGGGGCCAAGCTGGTGAACCTGCTCAATCGCTACGCGGCCGAATACGACATCCCCTACTTCAACAAGGCGGTCGATTTCGGCTGGCTGTTTCTGATCGCGCGGCCGATCTTCTATTGTCTCGACTGGCTGAACAGCCTCCTGGGGAACTTTGGCCTGGCCATCCTGGCGTTCACCACGGGCGTGAAAATCCTGTTTTTCCCGCTGGCGAACTATTCGTACCGATCGATGAGCAAGATGAAACTGCTCGGGCCGAAGATGACCGCGCTGCGCGAACGCCTGAAAGACGATCCGCAGAAGATGCAGCAGGAAATGATGGCGATGTACCGGGCCGAGGGCGTGAATCCGGCGTCCGGATGTTTACCGATGGTGGTACAGATCCCCGTGTTCGCCGCGCTCTACGTGGTCATCTACACAACGATCGAAATGCGCCATGCGCCGTTCTTCGGCTGGATCCGCGACCTGTCACAGCCGGACCCCACGAACTTCTTCAACCTGTTCGGGTTGGTGCCATTCGATCCGACAATCATCCCCGGTCTCGGCTATTACCTGCACATCGGCCTCTGGCCGCTGATCATGGGCGGGACGATGTATCTGCAGCAGAAACTGAACCCGCCGCCGCCTGACCCGGTGCAGGCGCGGTTGTTCCAGTTTATGCCGGTTCTGTTCACGTTCATGCTGGCGCGCTTCCCGGCCGGCCTGGTGATCTACTGGACGTGGAACAACCTGCTGTCGGTTGGGCAGCAATGGCTGATCATGCGCCGCACGCGATTGGCAAGGCCGGGCCTCGCACGCACATGAACAAAACCTCTCCCGCGCAGCGCACGGGAGAGGCTGGTGTGCGCGCGACCGACGGTGAGGGACCTACGCCTGAAGCGATCGAACGCGGCCGCCGTCTCTTCGCTGCCGAGTGCCGCTTCATTCACGCCGCGCAGCGCCTCGACCACCTCCCTCCCCCTGCGGGTCCCGAAATCGCCTTCGCCGGCCGTTCCAATGTTGGCAAATCCTCGTTGCTGAACGCGCTCACCGGCCGCCACGCGCTCGCGCGCGTTTCGCACACGCCAGGCCGCACCCAACAGCTCAATTTCTTCGAGCTCGGCAACCGCCTGACCCTGGTTGACATGCCCGGCTACGGCTACGCGCGGGCGGGCAAGGACGTCAAAGAGGACTGGCAGGGTATGATGTTCGACTTCCTGCGCGGCCGCCCAACGCTGCGCCGTGTCATGCTGCTGCTCGACGCACGCATCGAAGCGAAGCCGGCCGACGTCGCGGTGATGAAGCTGCTCGACCGCGCCGCGGTGACATTCCAGATCGTGCTGACAAAGATCGATTCGGTGAAGCCGCCCGCTTTGGCGCGAAAGCGCGCGGACGTGGAGGCGCTGGTGCGCGCCCATCCGGCGGCCTATCCGATCGTGCTCGCAACGAGCAGTGAAACCGGCGCAGGGATCGCGGAGCTGCGCGCGGAGCTGGCGGCGGTCTGCGAGGCGTGAACGCCTTGTGGTCGCCCGGCGCCGCGGCTGAGATGAGCATAACCGGCCATACGGGCCGATGAGCATCCGCCACGCCATGCACGGGTCGATACCATCCATCATGACAGCATGACGCCATTGCGCCCTCCTGGAGACGTGGGCATGTCGCGGGGCGCAAACCGTGACCCAGGCACCACCGGCCCCAGCCTTCATCGGGATGACCTTGCGCTGCGCCCGTCACGCCATCGCGGTTCGGCTCATCGGTCCGTGTCTAATTCGCAATAATCCAAATCAGCGCAATTCCGCCGGCCGAAAACCCAGCACGTCGGCGAACCGCTGCGAATAGAGCGGCCACGCCTCCGGATTGACCAGCCGCGGCGGCGCGACACCTTCAAAAATTGCGATCCACTGCCGCGCCGTCGCGACGACCATCTCGTGCATCGACTCCACTGTCATCCCGGCGATGTGCGGGCTGGTCACCACATTGTCCAACGCCAGCAGCGGATGATCGAGTGGTGGCGGCTCCAGAAGGAAAACATCAAGCCCCGCCCCGGCTATACGGCCCTCGCTCAGCGCCGTCGCCAAAGCCGCTTCATCATGGATGCCGCCGCGCGCTGTGTTGACGAAATACGCATGGGGCTGCATCTGCGCGAGTTCGTTCGGCCCGATCATGCCAAAGGTTTCCGCACTGCGGGGACAATGCACTGACACGAAATCGGATCGCTGTAACAGTTCCGCAAGCTCCACCTTCTCGCCCCCGCGCGCCACGATCTGCTCCGCCGTCAGGTAGGGGTCGTACGCCAGCACGGTCATGCCGAACAATCCGCGGCACAGTTCCGCAACACGCGTGCCGATGTGGCCGATGCCGATGATGCCAACCGTCTTGCCGCGGATGTCATTGCCGACGTAACGGCGTCGTTCCAGATTCTGCGTCCGCCGCATCGCCTGGCCTGACACCGCGATCTTCTTTGACAGCGACAGCATCAGGCCGAGCGCGTGCTCCGCCACGCCTTCCTTGTTTGTCCCGGACTGGTTCACCACGATGACACCCGCAGACGTACAGGCACCGACGTCCACCATGTCATAGCCGGCGCCGGTGGAGCTGATGGCAAGCAGGTCCGGGCAGCGCGCCAGTAACGCGGCGTCGCCGAAGTATGGCTGGCGTAATTCGGTGCGCGGTGAGATCTGGTAGCCGTGGCATCGGCGCAACTCGGCGTCCGTATCGGGCACTGGAGCGGCGAACTCCAGGCGGACGAGTTCGATATCAGGCCGTTGGCCAAGGATCGAAAGAGCGACCGGGTCCATGAAGCTTTCGAAATAGGCGAGTCGTTTGATGTTGGCCGGCATGCGTTATACTCCCCCGCGCCCGCCAAGGAGCATGGCAAGGACCGCTCTCCTGCGCCAGGGACGCCGGTGGCACCACGGCCAAACAGCCGAGGACGGCGCCCGCTCCGTGAGGACACGAAACAGGCATGCCGTCACCACGTCGCTCGTGCGTTTTTCTTCCACGGTCCGCCTCTGTCATGCAAAGGCTGTTGCACCCCTTGGCACGTCGCGCCAGCGCGCCCCACATTGCAGCGCATGAACGCCATGCCGCCCCGCCCCAACCGGCCGGTCTATCTCGACAACCAGGCCACCACCCGCTGCGACCCGCGCGTGGTCGAGGCGATGCTGCCCTTCTTCACCGAGCGCTATGGCAACCCGCACAGCGTGGAACATGCGATGGGCCAGGAGGCGGAAGCCGCGGTCGAGGCCGCCCGGGCCCAGGTTGCCTCATTGGTCGGCGCCACCAGCAACGAGATCATCTTCACCTCGGGCGCCACTGAATCGAACAACATCGCGATCAAGGGCGCCGCACGTTTCGCCGCGCGCATGGGCAACGAGCGCCGCCGTATCGTCACCGTCGCGACGGAACATAAATGCGTCCTCGAATCGGTCACCGACCTCGCCGACGAAGGCTTCGAACCGCTCTTCCTCCCCGTTCGCCCCGACGGTCTGCTGGACCCCGATACCCTGCGCGAGGCCCTGGCCACGCCGACGCTGCTCGTCAGCGTGATGGCGGTGAACAACGAGATCGGCGTCGTCCAGGACATCCCTGCCCTCGCCGCCATCACGAAGGATGCCGGCGCCCTGTTCCACTCCGATATCGCCCAGGCGGCAGGCAAGATCCCGCTCGAACTGGATCGCTGGCGTGTGGATCTCGCCTCTATCAGCGGCCATAAGATTTATGCCCCGAAGGGGGTGGGCGCGCTCTACGTGCGCCGACGCCCGCGCGTGCGCGTCCATCCCTTGTTTTCCGGCGGAGGGCAGGAGCGCGGCCTGCGCTCCGGCACTCTGCCGGCGCCGCTGATCGTCGGCCTGGGGGAGGCCTGCCGTCTGGCCGAGGCGGAAATGGCCGACGAGGCGCCCCGTATCGCCGGCCTCCGCGTCCGCCTGCTCGACCAACTGACCGCCACCCTGCCGGAAATCCGCATCAACGGCAGCCTCGAAGCGCGGATTCCCGGCAACCTGAATGTTACGTTCCCCGACGTGCCAGCTGCCACGCTGATGGCCCGTGCGCCGGCACTTTGCGTCTCTACGGGGTCGGCATGTTCCTCCGCCGAGGTCGAACCCTCCTATGTCCTGCGCGCCATCGGCCTCACGGACGATGAGGCCGCCCGTACCTTGCGCATCGGGATTGGACGTTTTACCTCGCCCGCCGATATCGACTACGCGGCGAGCGCGCTGGCGGCCGCCCACGCGGCCGCCTGAACGGAACACAAGCCTCATGCCCAAAATGACTTTCATCCATCGCGACGGCACGCGCCGCGAAGTCGACGCGCCGCTCGGCTTGTCAGTGCTGGAGATCGCGCACAAGCACGACATCGACATCGAGGGCGCCTGTGAAGGCTCGCTGGCTTGCTCGACCTGCCACGTCATCGTCGATCCGGTCTGGTTCGGCAAACTCGCCGCGCCGACCGAGGACGAGGAGGACATGCTCGACCTCGCCTTCGGGCTGACCGAGACCAGCCGCCTCGGCTGTCAGATCGTGATGACACCGGAACTGGACGGTCTCGTGGTGAAGCTACCCGCCGGCACCCGCAACATGATGGACGCCTGATATGCGTGTGGTCGTCGCCATGTCTGGCGGCGTGGACAGCTCCACCGTCGCGGGCCTGCTGCACGAGGCGGGACACGAGGTGATCGGCGTCACGCTACAGCTCTACAACCACGGCACGGCGAGCGGGCAAAAGGGCGCGTGCTGCGCCGGGCAGGACATCCATGACGCACGCCGCGTTGCGGATAAGCTCGGCATCGCACACTACGTGATCGACGCCGAGGACCGCTTCGCGCGCGCAGTGATCGCCGATTTTGCTGACAGCTATGCCGCCGGCGAGACGCCGGTGCCCTGCGTACGCTGCAACCAGACGGTGAAATTCACCGACCTGACGGCCCTCGCGCGTGCCCTCGGTGCCGAGCGACTCGCCACCGGCCATTACGTGCGCCGGGTAGACGGACCGGACGGACCTGAGTTGCACCGTGCCGCTGACCTGACCCGAGACCAGAGCTGGTTCTTGTTTGCGACCACGCGCGAGCAATTGGCGTTCGCCGCGTTCCCGCTCGGCAGCATGAAAGACAAGCGCGCGGTGCGCGCGACGGCCGAGCGATTGGGCCTCGCGGTCGCCGACAAGCCGGACAGCCAGGACATCTGTTTCGTGCCTTCCGGCGGCTACGCCGACGTGGTGGCGAAGCTGCGCCCGGACGCCGCTGCGCCCGGGGAGATCGTCAGCCGCGACGGCCGCGTGCTGGGCCGCCACGGGGGGATCGCGCACTACACGGTGGGCCAGGCCAGGCGGCTCGGCGCCGCGGCGATCGATGGCGGACAGCGCCAGATTGTCGTGGCGATGGACGCCCGGACGCGCCGCGTCGTGGTGGGCCCGCGGCAGAGCGGCACGGACAGGGTGCGGTTGCACGCAGTGAACTGGCTGGCCGAGCCGCTGTCGGAGGGCATGCGCTGCACGGTGAAGCTGCGCGCGCGCGAGGAACCCCAGGGGGCGATCGTGCGGCGCCTCGAGGACGGTGCCGACGTCCGATTGGACGCGCCGGGGCTGCCGGCGCCGGGCCAAGCCTGCGTATTCTATGACGGTGAACGGGTACTAGGCGGCGGGTTCATCTGCCGGGGGACCTCCGACCCCAGCGCACAGACGTCATCGCCGGATCGCATCGCGGGACCTGTCCCGATCAGTGGTTGATACCCGACGCCTTCGGCAGGTTGACGCATCGCGGCCCCGGGCCTATCTCCCCCGCCTCTCCGATCGGATGGCGGCGTAGCTCAGCGGTAGAGCAGGGGAATCATAATCCCTTGGTCGGTGGTTCAAATCCGCCCGCCGCTACCATCCATACGCTGATCAAATTGCTAGCAAATCTGCACCGCTCACCGTCAGCGCCGCGGGGAGTGATCAGCACGCAAACAGGACATTGACAGGACAGAGGGCCGAAAAGCCACCCACGTCTTCGTCCTCTAGGGCGTCAGGCGGCTGGCACGGCGTCCTCGAATGCCTGCAAAAAGAAGTCGTAGGCACGCTCGTTCACGTCGCGACCAGCCCACGAGGCGATGTGCCTCACATCGCCAGGTGATAGCTCGTACGGATCAAGTGCGTCCGGATCGTCGCTGCAGAGCGGCAGCATCCGCCTGACCGCGTCCATGCGGTCGGCCGGGACGGCGATCTCGATGCGTGGATTGCCGTCCGCCTTGTCGTAGCCGATGAGGTAATGCCGTATTGTCATGGCACCGCCCTACAGGTGGGGTTTGCGGGCTTTAGTTGTCGGCGGTCGATC
>JASHQG010000729.1 GCA_030037665.1 Acetobacteraceae bacterium | reverse complement strand
CGGACCGTGAGGCTGTGTCATCTCGGGCGACCTCCTGTAGAACTTGTGATTTGTCACGGGTCACCGCAGGTTGCTGCGTTGCGCGGTATCTCGCAATGACACGGGGAGTTTGTCACGCTGCCGCCTGGACTGAGAATGGTGATGGCAGGCGCGCGGTACTGCCGTTGGCGGCGAGAAATCGCGACCGGAAATCTCGCAATTTGACAGTAACATTAAGTGCGACCTGCCGGGACTGGACCCGTCTTCCGCGCGGATTCCCCACGGCCGCCATCTTCGAGCCTGCCCAATCTTTCAGCAAATTACGCCGTGGACATTCCCGCTTTGGCGGCACCGCCGCGATGGAGCGCCCCACTCCCAGCGGCGGCTGCGCATTTTTACCGCAATGGCAACTGTCTGATATCATTGAAGACGCCTGCTCACTCCAAGCAGCGGCACGGCATCGCCGTCCTGGTCGAAATCCGGCTCGACGCTCCACTGGTGCAGAGTAAGGACGAATCGTGCCTTATCGAGCAGCTCGGTGCGCTCGCTGATCGGCATGTAGGGCGTCGATCCGCAGGCGCAGGACTGCGAGCCTCGCAGCGCGGTGCGACGGATCGATCTGCTGGCCGCCGGCTCTCTATCTTCCTTTTGTGTCTCGGTCGGAGGCCGGGAGAGAAGCGGAACTGATACCTTGCCGATTTCAATGATCCTCTCGCTTTATCGTTTCAGGGCGTGGCGCATGGGGCCTTTGTTACCCACCGGGCGAATGCCCATGGTATGGTCGCGACCGGGAGAAAACCGGGGCTGGTTATCGGACAAAGGACGAAACGATGCGTGCTGTCGGACTATTCACTCAGGGTGGTCCTGAGGTTCTTGAGGTCGTCGACGTACCCGAAGTTCACGCCGGTCCGGGCGAGGTGCGAATCCGCGTCCATGCGGCGACCGTCAACCCGACCGATCTCATGGCCCGCAACGGCGCACGCGCCGATCAGCAGAAGGCTGACCCGCCGCCGTACGTGCCGGGAATGGAGGCGGCGGGGATTGTCGACGAGGTTGGAAGAGAGGTCCCTGACAGACTGAGGATCGGCGACGCCGTGATAGCGATCGTGGTTCCAAAAGGCAGCCATGGCGCGTATCGCGAACAAATCGCGCTCGATGCCCGATCTGTCGTGCGCGCCCCTGCCGGCAAGACCCATGCTGAGGCGGCCACCTTGCCGATGAACGGGCTGACAGCGCGCCTGTCGCTCGACCTGCTGAAGCTGTCTCCGGGTCAGGTCATCGCAGTCACCGGCGCGGCGGGTGCGTACGGCGGCTATGTCGTCCAGCTCGCCAAAGCCGACGGGCTGACGGTCGTCGCCGATGCTTCTGAGAAGGATGAAAAGCTGGTCGCATCGCTTGGCGCCGACATCGTCATTCGAAGGGGCGACGATGTCGCGTCGCGGATTCGGGACCGCTTCCCTCAAGGCGTCGATGGGCTCGCAGACGGAGCCGTGCTCAGTGAGCTTGTCATCCCCGCCGTTCGTGACGGTGGCGCCTTCACGTCCGTCCGCGGCTTCCAGGGTATCCCGCAGCGAGATATCCACTTCACGGCAACCTTCGTGCGCTCCTATGCGCATGAGTGGGCGAAGCTCGATCGGCTGCGCCAACAGGTCGAGGCCGGCGACATCACGCTTCGCGTGGCAGAGGTCTATCCGCCGGAACGCGCAGCCGACGCCCATCGTCGGCTGGAGGCTGGCGGTACAAGAGGACGTCTGGTCATCCAATTCTAATGCGGAACGACAGGCCGGAGAGCCGGAGTGCACGAGAACGACCAGTTCGGCTGCGCTGATCGAGGGGGGTTCTGGGCGGCCATCTCCGGCGGTCGCCCCCAAAAGCCCGCTCGATCCTGTCACCACGTCGGAAGTCCTAGACCAGATCCCTTGCTGGCTCCACCGATTGAACCGGTCGCGGATCGTTGTTCAGGGACCGGAGGCGGCGGGCCGTTGAGCCGGCGTCCCTCTTGGCCGGAGTCTGTGAATCACACCGCCGAGCGAAACAACGAGAGAAAGACGATCGACAGCACCGGCAGCGCCGCGACGATGATGAGGCCGGGGAGAAGCGCGCCTAGATGACACAAATGCGCCCCATCGCCACATCGGCAGAGACGTGACTGATCGCGCAGGCGGTGTGCCGCTGCACAGAGCTTCTGACCGGTTGCTGCAGCGACACCGTGGCGTTCCAGCTCCACCCGTCCGCCGCGTTCGGCCGCAAAGTATGTTCCTCCCGAATGGCAGCTCGGGGTGGAGAGCGGCCGCTCATGAGATGGTGGCAGACGACGGAGCGCGGGCCTTCACGCAAAAATGCCCGTCGTCGTTCCAGATCACTGATAAGGTAGTCGTGCCCATCGCGACCTTAGGAGGTACGGTCGTGGAGCAGCGGCAGGCCGAGCGCAGCCCGGCGGCGATCGTCGCGGTCGACGTGGCCGACCACAGTCGACCGATGGCGGTGGATGAGGCGGGCACGCTCGCACATCGGCATCAATCTCGGCGACATCATCTACGACGAAAAGGATATATTCTGTGACTGGGTCATCGTGGCGGTGCGAGTGAAGGCGCCGTCCGAGGCGGGCGACAATGGCCATAACCAACAATGCAGGACGCCCGGTCCGGCGATGCGGGCCGGGGTAACCAAGGGAGGGTACCATGCGACGTTTGGCCGTGTTCCTAATCGTGGGTGTGCTGAGCACCACGAGCGCGGCGCTTGCCCAGTACAAAGCCTGGGTGCTGTCCAAGTTTGACGACACGCCTGAGGGCCTGGCCGTTGACAAGGACGGCAACTATTACACGGCGCTGTTCCACACCGGCAAGATCATGAAGGTGACGCCGAATGGCCAACAGGAACTGATTGCCACAGTCCCGCCGGGCAGCAGCGCGCACCACGGCGATACCGTCGGCGTCGAGCTTGATAAGAAAGGCAACCTGTACGTCGCCTACAAGCAGGATTCGGCGAGGTACGAGGCGAGCGACCTGAGCGACCCATTCCATGCCGCCTGCCGCGACGCCACGGTGACCGCCTCGGGCGTATACAAGATCGATCTGGCCACCAAGAAGGTGACGGCGCTTGCCACCAAGGCGGACGGTTGGCCTTTCTGCTTTCCCGACGACGTCGATATCGACGACCAGGGCAACGTCTACATGACCGACCTGACCTATGCTGGCATCTGGAAAATTTCGCCCGACGGCAAGAAGGTCGACCTGTGGTCGGCCGGGCCGTTGCTGAACTGGTCGCCGCGGCCCTATTCCGGCTTGCCGCTAGGCGTCAATGACCTTGACATCGCACCCGACGGCAAGAGCATCTATGCCGTCACCGACGGTGATCCGATGGTGGTAAAGGTGCCGATCAAGGCCGACGGCAGTGCCGGCAAGGCCACGGTCGTGGCGCGCGGCTTTTCGCCGTTCGACGGCATTGCCTTCGATGACAAGGGCAACATCTACGTATCGGAAATCCTACGCAACGAGCTTTGGGTGTTGTCGCCGGACGGCAGCAAACGGGCCCTGGTCGCCAACAAAAAGATGGCGCCGCTAGACAACAACACCAGCCTTGCATGGTACAAGGGCACCATCTGCACCGCCAATCTCGGCTTCACCCATCAAACGCCAGAGCAAGCGGCCAAGACCATCGTTTGCATCCGTGGCTACGACATGCCGTAGGCCGAAGCCGCTGGCTCACTGCCGCGATCGGTGCGCCTGACCGTGGCGACATGCCGGTTCGGCCGCGTCAGCCATGCCGGTCACCGAAAGTGGCGCACCTCGCTTTCCGCAAGCGGGGTGCGCAACGCGAAGGTGCCCGCCTGTTTTTAGGCCGCTCCCGGGTCGTTTCCGGCGGCTTGACAGGCGGGCACACAGGCCCCTCGGGCTGACGCCTCAGGGCAGACCCAAGAAAACGGCCATAGGCCCGCCGGTTGACCGTCATCATGGTGGCGATATCGAGCCGGCCGATGACCGGCCCAAGCCTGCTCTGTGACGGCGTCTGCGGCTTGTCCACCATGATCTGCGAACGCCTCGCCAATCCGTTCTCTCCACTGGGCTCGATCGGCACCCGCAGCACCGGCGCGTCGACCAGCGTACTGGTGATCGGCAGCACCGTGACAGAAACAAGGTCGCCGAAGTGGTCCGCCTGCATCGCGAGAGGGGCCGGCGCTTGCCCTGATCGCCCTGCAGGGTGACCGCCACCAAGTCCCCGCGCGTAACACTGTCCAGCCGGTCGTATCGGATGCCTCGTTCCAGGCGGCGTCCTCGACGCGGCGCTCTTGAGGCCTCGCTGTACGGGATCAGCCGCGCCTGGCGTGCGCATTCCTCGGCAAATCCGGCAGCCCGCGTGTCGGGTACCCAAATTTGCACCGGCCGTAATCCGGCTGCTCGAAAACGTGTCACGCCGCCGCTACACGCGCTCTATTCCTGCCCCGCTTGCTCTCATACGTCGCATGGAGCGCTTCCCTAGCCCGACTGCCGCTCCTCCGGCCGGCGATTTCGTGCTATATCGAAACGCTCCTGCATGAGGGGATGCTTGCCTCTGCGCTGAACAGGAACCTGCAGGCGTAGAGTGGCTTCCACGACCGCTTTCGGCACCGCGCGACAGGCGGTCGAATGGCAATGATAGGTCGCAAGCGATCTTACCGCGGTGCGTCAGAGGAGGCACAGGAAGCGCCAGGCGACCCGTCAGGCAATCGGTCAAAACATCCTATGTGGACGTGGGTTGTCCCTGTCTCGAGCCAGGTCGCATGCGCAGAACAAGCAGGGGCGATGAACTCTATCGAACCACCTTGTAAAGCCGCTCGTCATAGAGTGCGCCCTCGAGCGGTACAAGGTTGGAACGAAACGTCTTCGTCTGGTCGGCGTCGGCCTGCGCTTGGCGCGCACCCGAGTCCGTCCACGCCTCGATCAGGTGAAAATGGTTGGGATGCCCGTCCCACACCAGCGCGTCGAATCGTTCCGCGCCCTTGTCCTTTCGGCTAGCCTCGGCGAAGCCCTTTACCAATCCGGTGGCCTGGTCTTTGCCGTCCGGAAACACATCAATATGCGTCAGCACATACACTGTGGAGCCAAGCTTCGCATTGTCGGCACGCGGTCCAATCGACAACGGCAGGAATTGGCGCGTGTCGAACGGTGCAGCGAAAAATGGCTGCAGCTTGTTGGCCAACGTCTCGACTGCCGCTCGGTGCGCCTCGAGCGCCGCCTTCCCGTGCCACGCCTCGATCGTCGCCATGCGGCCACCACGTCCGATCTCTTCCAGCAGCGTGAATTCAACGTTGCCGTCTTCTTTACGCGTCGCCTGGGCGAAAGGGCGTAGCAGCGCGACCGCCTTTGCATGATCTGCCGGAATGATATCGAAATAGGTCACCGCGTAGATCGTAGCACTAGGGGCCGTCTGCGCATGCGCGGCCTGTATGCCGCTCCCTAGCATTGCCACGCCTAACACCACCCATGACAGCAACCGCATTGTGTGCTCCCGACATTATTTTTGGCATTCTAGCATAACATTCACCCTCTGTCATTCAGAGGCGGCTCGCAGAGCCGGTATAGCGGCCAATGAGCTGATGGGTTGCCAGCAGAATTGTCATGTGAACGCAAAAGGTCAGACGGCGGTCAAGTTGTCCATTGTTCTGCCACGCCAACCTGCGACCGAACCGGCCGCTGTCGCGTCACCGTGATTGCTGAGAAAAGCGCATGTTCGCAGAGCTGCCGCCGAGTAGGTGGGGTCGTTGCTAGCCCCACCCCTCATAGACCCGGACGCGCCCGATTCAGGCGTGAAATGTGGCGCACCACATTTCGTGCGGATGACGTGCGCTTCTAAATACTGCGCATGGCGCGGGAGGCCCGCTTCACCCGCCCTTCACGTACTCCCGCACGAACGCGCCGCCAGCAGCAATCGCGCGCCGCCCCGCATCGAGCTGCGTGAACCACTGGTGCCAGACGTGAATCATCTCCGGCCAGACCTGTAGATCGACATACACGTCCGCGAGTGACGCGGCCCGCGCCAGCATCAGCGCGTCGTCCAGGAGTGTCTCCACCGCGCCCACCTGAATAAGCAGCGGCGGCAAGCCGTGCAGGTCGCCATGGATCGGCGAGGCGAGGGGTGAGCGCGGATCGGCCCCGGCGAGATAGATGCCGGCGAAATCGAGAATGCCCGCCTTCTGCACCGTCGGATCACGCGCCGCGTTGTCGTTCATCGATGCGCCGGTGGACTGCAGGTCGACCCACGGCGAGATGCACCAACCGCAGCCGGGCTGGGGCAGCCCCGCACCGCGGATCGCCAGCATCGCCGCGACGACCAGCCCGCCTCCCGCACTGTCGCCGGCGATAGCGATGCGCTCAGGTGCGATGCCGCTCGCCAAAAGAAAACGATATGCCGCGAGCGCGTCTTCCACGGGCGCGGGGAACGGATGTTCCGGCGCCAGCCGATAGTCCAGCGCCAGCGCCCGGGCGCCGCAGGCGCGGCCGATCTCGGCGACCAGATGCCGATGGCTGTCGAGCGAGCCGATCACATAGCCGCCGCCATGCACGTAGAGAACGACGGCCGTCGCAGCGGCGCCCGGCGTCGACGTCCATTCCGCTGGCACACCGCCAGCGCTCGCTTTCTCGACCTTCACGTCGGATGCGAGGCCAAACGCAAGACCGCGTGCGTCGATGTCACGCCGGCGTTGCGCAACGTCGCTGACACGCGGACGCGACGCGATGATCTCGCGGATAGCGCGAATTTCCGGATCCATACCTGACAATACCTCCCCCGCTGATCGAGAGCAGTCGCTGAGCGCGGCGGGAAAGAGACGAGCCGCACGAAAGCTCCGTGCGTCCTGCCCCTCGCCGTTGGCCCTCACAGGCCTCGACCTCTCCCGCGAGTCGGGAGAGGTTTCAACGCCGCGCCGCGACCTTCCCTCACGTATTCGGCGCGTATTTCCCCGACACCTGAGGCGTCGGCCCCTCTAGCCCCTTCTCCTTGCGGTTCTGGCGTGTCTCACGCAGCCACTTGCGCGCCGGCTGCACCGAATCCCGCACGTTGAACTGCAGCTTGCCCAGACCCTGCACTTCCAGCGCGATCTGGTCGCCGTCCATGAAGGACGACAGGCCGCGATGATTGGTCCCGGTGGCCAGGATGTCGCCTGGCTCCAGCGTGTGCACCGAGGACGCCCATTCGATGCAGCGCGCAATGTCATGTGCCATGTCGTTCGTGTTGAAATCCTGCTTGAGCTCGCCGTTTACCGTCAGCTTCACCGGAAGGTTCTGCGGATCAGGTATTTCGTCCTTGGTCACGAGGTACGGCCCGATCGGGCAGAACGTCGCGCGCGATTTCATTGCGAAGAAGCCGGTCGACGGCAGGCCGCGTGCGGAGCCGTCGATGAAGTTCACATAACCGAAGATGTGGTCGAATGCCTGCGACGCCGATACGAAGGAGGCGCGCTTGCCGATGACCAGCGCGAGTTCAGCCTCACCTTCGAAGATGGTCGCCGGCTCGTCCGGCAACACCATTGTATCGCCCGACCCGATCACCGAGGTCCCCGCCTTGTGAAACGCGTTGATCTGCGGCTTCTTCGGCAGCGTGCCGTTCTCCATGTAATTCACGGCCATGCAGACGATGTTGGCCGGCTTTGGCAGCGGCGGGCGCACCCGCACGCTGGCGAGCGGCACGCCAGCGGCGCTGGCGACGGCGTCCTGCAGACGGCCGCGATACGCGTCGAACCTGGCGATTAGGCCGCTGATCAGGTCCCCGGGGCCGGTGTGTGGCACGTCGCGTACGACAGCGGACACGTCCACCACGTTGTCGCCCTTCAGCACGCCGAGTTGGAAATCGTTGAAATAGAGCAGTTTCATGGTGACCCTCCCTGTGGATGTGTCGTGGGCGAAGGCTAGCGTACCGGCGAACGGCGCAACAGGCGGGGCTCAGAGCGGCGTGATTCCCGGGCCGGCAGCCGCGGTATCGAACGACGGCTGCGGCTCCTGTGCTCGGGGAATGCCATTCGCCGAACTCTCGGCGCGGACCTGCGCCGCATGCGCGCCCGACAGTCGCACCGCGTGACGCGACGCTCAGCCAGACGAAGCCTCCGTCAGGTCTTTTAACAGCGGCATCGCCTCGGCCGCGAACCGCTCGATTTGCCGGAAGCGCTGTTCGTATGGGCCGAGCAAGTCGAGAATGACATGACGCAGACCGGCTGCGTGGAATTCGCGGATACGTTCGGCAACCTGCGCTGGCGTGCCGAGTGCACAATAGCGCATGGCCGGCTTGCGGAAGTCCATTGCATAACGGATCGAGAGCGCTTCCGTCGCCACGTCCAGTGCCTTTTCATAAGTGTCGTCCAGACGCGTGAACAGAAGGTGCGCCGTGCCGAAGTTCCTGAGTTGACGGTTGGCATTTGCGGCAGCGGCGGCGATCTTTGCCAGTGCATCGCGATACATCTGAGGCGTGACGACATAAGAGAGATAACCGTCGCCGATCCGGCCAATGCGGTTGAGCGCGGGATCGGTGCGGCCGGCGAACCACAACGGCGGGCCTCCGGGCTGGCGTGGCGGCGGACGCATCGCAACGTCGGTAAAAGGTCCATAGAAGCGACCGCTGTGACTGACCGGCTCGCCCGACCACAGCTTGCGCACTACGGCAACACCCTCGGCGAGGCGTGCGCCGCGTTCATTGCGCGGCACGCCGCAGACTTCGTACTCCTTCGGGAATTCGCCGCCGACGCCGACACCGAAGATCAGACGGCCTTCGCTGAGATGATCGAGCGTGACAACCTGCTTTGCCACCGGCGCCGGATGGCGCAGCGGCAGCAAATAAACCGAAGTGCCCAGTGTGAGCCGCCGGCTGGCCACCGCCGCCTGTGCCAGCTGCAGCAGCGGATCGAGGACTGGTATCGCGAACGAGACGTGGTCGCCAACCCAGAGCGAATCGTAGCCGCAGTTATCGACCGTCTCGACGAGTTGCACGAGGTCGTCGACGCGCGGATGCCAAACACCGGTTGCCGGCTCCGTGCGACGATGGATGGTCTGGATGCCGATACGGAGTTTGCTGTCGAGTTGCATAAGTTCTTCCTGCTACCGCTCCCGCGCAGCGGGAGAGGTGTTTGTGCCAATCGTGCTTGCTTCGCGTTTTCCGGCCCGGCGCACGCTCCGCCTGGTCACTTCCACCCCAGCCAGTCCTTCACCCCCTGCCCCATCACCAGCTCCAGGTCACGGCCTCTCAGCCACGGCAGTTCCTCCGTGAACATCGTCACACACTGCCGATAGCTGCACGGCATTCGGGTGATGTCGGTGCCCCAGAAGAAGCGCTGCGGCCCGAACGCATCGAAGATGCGATGGAGCCCATCGTGAATATTCCGGAACGGGTACGGCGCCGATGAGTAGGCCGGCGCACCGGTCGCCTTCAACGCGACATTCGGACACTGCGCCAGCGACACCAGCTCGTTGAGGTTAGCGAACGCGGCATCATCCTTGGCGGACCGCACCAGGCCGCAATGATCGATGATCAACCGCAGATTCGGATGGCGCTCGGCGATTTGCCGGAACTGAGGCAGAAACCGCCAGGCCATCGTGGCAATCGGTGTGCCGGCTTTCTCCGCCGCGGGCCAGAGCCAGTCCATCGTGCCGTCAGAGTGCCAGGTCTGTTGCTCCGGTCGCGTCAGCGCCCATCGCAGGCCCAGCATGCCGCGGCGCTGCTTCCAGGTGCCGATCAGCGCCCGGCTCGCCGGCTCGTCAAGTGGGAACCAACCAAGGATGCCGAACTTGTCCGGGTACTTCGTCGCCGCTTCCACCGCCAGCTCGTTCGAGCCGGGATCCCAGCTCGGCGGGTGCAACACCGCGCCATTCACGGCGGCGACGTCCATTTCGGCGATGAGCTCCTCGGCGGTGAAGCGCGAGGTCTGGCGATGATGAGCGCTGGGTGTGCCGCTGCCCCAGACATGCACCTGAGCGTCGATAATCTGCATGACCCTCTCCTCCCTCGCCTGGCCGACATGCTGGCCGCGCGGTCGGCGTCACGCAACCGCCCCTGGACGCTGCGGGCGCAAGCCGCCAAACAGGGCTGACACAAAACGGAGCGAATTTGTGCTGAACCGGATCTTGCTGACGAATGACGACGGGATCGATGCACCGGGACTTGCCGTGCTGGAACGCATCGCCACGGAGCTTGCACACGAGGTCTGGGTGGTGGCGCCCGTGCATGACCAGAGCGGCGTGTCGCACGCGATCAGCCTGCACCATCCGATCCGCGTCAGCCACCTGGGCGCACGGCGTTTCGGCATCACCGGCACGCCCGGCGACTGCGCGGTGATGGGCGTGTGCCATTTCATGCCGGATACACCGCCTGATCTCATTCTATCTGGCGTGAACCGCGGATTGAATCTGGGCATGGAGACCGTGTTCTCCGGCACGGTCGGCGGGGCGATGACGGGGATGATGCTCGGCATTCCGTCGATCGGGTTGAGCCAGGCGTTCACCGACCGCGAGAACGTGCCGTGGGACACCGCCCGCACCCTCGGCGCGCGCGTGGTGCGTGAGCTTCTGGCGGTTGGGTGGAGCAAGGATGCCTGTCTCAACGTGAACTTTCCCGCGCTGCCGGCGGAGCAGGCCGGACCGCTCACGCTGGCGCGGCAGGGTGTCGGCATGATCGCCGGGATGACGGTGGCGACGCGCACCGATCCGCGCGGTATTGACTACCACTGGCTGAATTTCCGCCGCAGCGACCGCCAGCAGGGACCGGAGAGCGACTACAGCGCGCTTCGGGCCGGCAAGATTGTTGTGACGCCGCTGCGCTACGATCGGACCGACGAGGATGCATACGTGGCGATGGCGGAGAAGCTGCCGCGGTTCGATGGATAGGCCGACGTGGCACATCGGACCGGAGCCCGTTCAGCGCGCGTCCGCTCGTGGCACGGGCAGTCTTGGCGGCGCGGGCGAGACCACGCCGCCCGTCGTC
>JASHQG010000728.1 GCA_030037665.1 Acetobacteraceae bacterium | reverse complement strand
CCCAAGGCAGCGCGGAGGTCAGCGTTCCGATCACGCCGGCGCCGACGAGCGGCCCGGCAAAGGTGCCAATCCCACCCACCATCACGGCCAGGAACGCCTGGATCAGGAAGCGCAGCCCGAGGTCGGCGAATAAGGAGAAGATCGGCACGACCAGTGCACCGGCAAGGCCGGCGAGCGCGACGCCGAACGTGAACGTGGCTGCATAGATGGCGCCGGTGGATATTCCCGATGCGCGCGCCAACGCCGGATTCTCCAGCGACGCGCGCACGCGCAGGCCGAACGAGGTCATAGTGAGTAGCACGCCGCTCGCGGCCATCACCAGAATCGTGATCACAATGATGGCAACACGCCATTGCGCAAAAGCAATTCCGCCAACGACGAATGAACCTGTCAGAGGGGCAGGGACGCTCTCGTAAAGCCCGCCCAGAAGTCCGCGCACCGATTCCCGGATGACGACCGACAGTGCATAGGTGCCGAGCATGGCAATCAATGGCCGGGCATAGAACCAGCGAATTACTGTTCTTTCCACTAGCCAGCCAACCAGCGCGACAGCCAGTGGCGCGAGAGCCATCGCCGCTGCAATCGGCACGCCATGATTGTGGAAAACGTAGGTGAAATACGCCCCGAGCAAAACGAATTCACCGTGGGCAAAATTGAAAATGTTCATCATGCTCGCTACGATGCCGAGGCCGATGACGATCAGCATCATAATGGAGCTGAAGCTAAGGATTTCGAATAGCGCGTTGACTGCTGTATCCATAGCACGCGTACGGCTACCGCTGTCCGTACAATGTGTCAAGCATCAAAACAGGTGTTGACACCGTTTGCATCAAGCTGATGGTCTATTAGGCCCAGACGCGTCGGTCATCCCAAGCTGAGGAGCTCCTGTGCCATGGCCGTTCAACTGCCTACGCCCGATCAGTTGCGTGATGCTGCCGATGAAATGGGGCTTTCGCTAACCGATGCCGATGTCGAGTCATTTCTCGGCATTCTACGGCCGAGCATCCAGGCGTATAACCTGGTGGACCTGATGCCGGATAACCTGCCGCGGGTCCGTTACCCCCGCACCCCGGGATATCGGCCCGACGGCGACGAGAACCGCTACAACGCCTGGTATATCAAGACTGTCGTCGAGGGAGCGCCATCCGGCAAGCTGAAGGGAAAGCGCGTCGTTCTGAAAGACAACATCATGCTCGCCGGCGTTCCGATGATGAACGGTGCGGCAACGCTCGAAGGCTACATGCCGGACATCGATGCCACCGTCGTGGAGCGCATACTCGATGCGGGCGGCACCATTATTGGCAAAGCGCAGTGCGAGTTCTTCTGCCTTTCGGGCGGGAGCCATACCTCAGCGCTAGGACCGGTACATAATCCGCGTCGCCTCGGATATTCGGCTGGCGGATCATCCTCGGGCAGTGCGGCGCTGGTCGCCGCCGGCGAAGCGGACATGGCGTTAGGCGGCGATCAAGGTGGCTCGATCCGCATGCCGGCTTCGTTCTGCGGCATTTACGGGATGAAACCGACCCATGGACTGGTGCCCTATACCGGCATCATGCCGATTGAGATCTTCGTTGATCACACCGGGCCGATGACGAGCACCGTTGCCGACAACGCACTACTGCTGGAAGTGCTGGCGGGCTCGGATGGCTATGATCCTCGGCAGTACAATCTGCGGGTGGCAGGCTACACAGAGGCCCTGGATAGGGGCGTCACCGGGCTTCGCATCGGCGTGGTGACGGAGGGGTTCCAGCAGCCGAATGCCGAACCCGATGTGGATACGAAAGTGCGCGCCGCCGCAGACCGGTTCCGGTCGCTCGGCGCCGCCGTTTCAGAAGTGTCCATCCCGATGCATTTGCTTGGTCCGGCGATCTGGACTCCGATCGGCACTGAAGGATTGACGCAGACTATGATGTACGGCGACGGCTATGGTGTCAGCCGGCCCGACCTGTACGTCACTAGTCTGATGGATTTTCATCGTAACTGGCGCACTCGCGCCAACGAGTTGTCGGAGACGACGAAAGCCTTCACGCTGCTCGGCACGTACATCCGCCGCCACTACGGAAGCCGGTATTACGGCAAGGCGATGAATATCGTGCGCCGTCTGACTGACGCCTACGATGCCGCGTTGGCCGAACATGATCTGCTGCTGATGCCGACCACACCAATTAAGGCGACCAAACTGCCGGAGCCCGGCGCGGCGCGCGAAGAGATCGTTGAAAAGGCGCTGAACATGATATCGAACACAGCGCCATTCGATCTGACCCATCATCCGGCGATGGCAATACCGTGCGGGATGTCCGATGGGCTACCGGTATCGGTGATGCTGATCGGACGGCATTTCGACGAGCCCACTATCTATCGAGCCGCGCATAGCTTTGAGCAATCTGGTGACTGGCAATCGATGTAGGCCCTGTGACCACGAAGCTGTGCGGTGCGGCCATGCGGACCGATTAGATCCGCCGGGACACTCTTCAGCCGTTCAACCTTGTGACGAAGAGCACCCTTTGTCAAAAACGGAGGTTCTACCTCATCCCGGGGCGGCCCAGGTGCCGCCCAAACACTCGGCAAGTGTCGCTTATTTGGGCGCACACACGCTCCTGTGAGGTGCAAAAACTGTCAGCAATATGCCGATGAACTGAGTGCGCCTCATCGGTCCGATGTCATCACGATGGTATGAAGCGACAACGCGCCATCTCACGATCCAACTCGGCCAGGGCGTTGGGAGGGATGGGACAGCCCTCCGGTGTGCGCCGGGTCGTCAGCTGTTCCGGTGCGTTGAGCAGTTTGGGGTTGAACCCCCGGTGTCGCGTTGACGCCAATCCAGCACGTCGCAACTAAGGATCAATTCCCGTGTTGCTGCCGGAACATACAGTACCATTGGGACAATCACTTCGCAGGATGACCTACCCACGAACGGTCACTATGTCTATCCAACCTCTCGAAAGCTGGCCCTAACAATTATGTCGCAGATAAGAATCAGACTTCCGCCGAATATACTGCACGATTAGCGTCAGAGTGCATAATTTCCGTTCCGCCGAGAATGGCCGATTTTTGCGGAATTCGTGTTGCAGGGTTGGGGTCAGCGCGACAAGCGGTCAAGCCGCGAAGTGGTGAGGTGCGGCCCAGGGCGGCGACACGTGGCGGCGACTATTTGCTGGATTCG
>JASHQG010000727.1 GCA_030037665.1 Acetobacteraceae bacterium | reverse complement strand
AATGCAACGTAGCCGCAACGGACCGCACCGGTCGATCGTTTCACCGAAACTCACCGCTGTGGCAGCGCCGCCAGTGCGAGAAATCGTAACCGCAGGAGCGGGAGACAATCGGCGGGCTGGTTCGGGATCGCTGCCAACGGCCGAGATCCGGTATGCGCTTGGTGAAGCGACCATCTCGGCGGGAGGGGCTTGCCTTGCGCGGCGCTCAGCGACGCGATGGTATTTGGATGAGCGAGTGCCACCGGTAGCCTCGCCGACATCTTGCACCGACAAACCGTCAGTGCGAAGAATGACGTGCTGTCACCGGTGGGCGGTGACCGACGCTCAACCAACACTGGTGACAACGCCGTATTGGTATGCTGCACGTTTGGGCTGACTGGTCCGATGTGGGCAGCTCATCTGGCCCCATGTTTGCATTATGTGCAGGGGAAACCCGGAGGCATTCATGCGAGACGAACGCCGTGGCGAGATGATGAAGCTTGGTGCATTCTTTCACCCCACCGGCAATCACGTCGCCGCCTGGCTGCATCCGGAATCTCAGATCGACGCCGGTACGAATTTCCAGCATTACGCCGAGATCACTCGAACCGCCGAGCGTGGCAAGTTCGACTTGATGTTCGTTGCCGACGCTGTTGCGGTGCGCGAGGGCAAGCTTTCCGCCCTCTCGCGTTGGCCGCAATACATGGCCTACTTCGACCCGCTGACCCTGCTGCCGGCACTCGCGGCGGTGACGAGTCATATCGGCCTCGTGGCAACCGCGACAACAAGCTACAACGAACCGTATCATATCGCCCGCAAATTCGCTTCCCTCGACCATATCAGCGGGGGACGTGCCGGCTGGAACGTTGTCACGTCATCGAATGTCGCGGAAGCCTATAACTTCGGTCGGGAGCAGCATTACGAGCATGACGAGCGCTACGACCGCGCTGTCGAGTTTGTGGAAGTCGTCAGAGGGTTATGGGACAGCTGGGAGGATGACGCTTTCGTCCGCGACCGCATGTCGGGACGTTATTTCGATCCAACCAAGCTTCACACGTTGAACCACAAAGGACCGCACTTCTCGGTACGCGGACCGCTCAACGTTGCTAGGCCGCCACAAGGTCACCCCGTGCTGTTTCAGGCCGGCTCCTCGGAAGTCGGCCGCGAAGCCGCAGCGCGATTCGCCGAAGGTGTGTTCACGCCCCAGCACAACCTCGCGGATGCGCAGGCATTCTATCGTGATCTCAAGAGCCGTATGGCTAAATATGGTCGCCTGTCTGGATCCCTGAAGGTGATGCCCGGACTCAATGCAATTGTCGGCCACACCAGACAAGAGGCGATCGAGAAGCATCGCTATCTGCAGTCGAAGATACATCCCGATGTCGGTCTGGAACTGTTGTCAAACCAACTTGGTGGGTTCGATTTGGCCGGTTACGATGTTGACGGTCCGCTGCCCGAAATCCCCGAACGTTACGGCGCCTTAAGCGGTCAGACCTCAATGCGTCACATTTTGCGCTGGGCGCGTGAGGAAGGCTTGTCCATCCGCGAGATTTACCAGCGGTTCGCCGGTGCGCGCGGCCAGCGCACGCTTGTTGGTTCGGCACTTGATATCGCCGATGACATGGAGACTTGGTTCCGCGGCTATGGTGTCGACGGTTTCCTCATGCATCCATCGCATCTGCCGGGCGGGCTTAATGATTTTGTTGAGCTGGTAATCCCCGAACTGCAATCACGTGGCTTGTTCAGAAGTCAGTATGAAGGGGCGACCTTGCGGGATAGGATGGGTCTTGAACGGCCAAAGAACCGCTACCTCAGCTAAGTCTCATGCGGCCGTCGCGAAAGAATTCGAGGGTGTTGGCCGAAGCCTCCAGCTGCCGCCTTATGCTGTCGCGCAGGCAGCAGCATCCGGAATCGACCACAGAGCGACTCCCACTTTAATTGCACCAACCGAGGAGAACGGGCACTGTTCCGCTCGTTTTCGGCACCGCGACAGTGGCGACTCATCGCAACACGCCGCGGCGCTGTCAGACGCGACGCACGTTCCAGAAGATGGCGAAACCCTCCGGGATACCGGTGATATCCTTTTGGAATGCGGTCGAGTTTCGCGCCATCCCAAGCGGGTAATATGGCACGTCTTCGAATGCCTGCCGTTGGATCGATTCGGCGATCGTCCTCTGCGCCGCCATACCCGGCGCCTTGAACCACGCATCACGCATCTCCTCGATCCTGGCGCTCGTCGGCCAGCCGAACCATGCATCCTTGCCATTGCCGCGCAGCGGCAGATGGCTGGCCGGCGTGAACAAGTCGAGACCTGAGAAGCCGGTACAGAACAGGTTCCACCCGCCCTCGGCCGGAGGTTTGATGACCGCTCGGCGTTGCACCACGGTGCCCCAGTCGGTCGCCTGATAGTTCACGTTCATGCCGACGCGCTTCAGCATGTCGGCTGCCACTTCCGCCAGCGGATAATTGGTGGGCTGGTCGGTTGCCCCCATCAGGATCAATTCCGCCCCTTGATAGCCCGCCTTCTCCAAAGCGGTCTTCACCGCTGCATAGTCACGCTTTCCAGTCAGTGCCGCGATGCCGACGCCGCTTGCAAACGGTGAGGATGGTGGAAAAAAGCCGCATGGAACCTGCCAGAGCGACGTGTTCTCGCCCATCATCGCCACCATGAATTCCTTCTGATCGATCGCACCCATCAGTGCCCTGCGGACTGCTGGCTTGTCGAACGGCGGGTAGAGATGGTTCGGCCGCAAGATGTACGGGTTGCCAGTGTGATCGATGATCCGCGTCTGGACGCCCGCCTTGCGCAGCACCGGCAGCAAATCGGCAGACGGGTTCTCCCACCAGTCCATCTCGCCGGCCTGCATCGCCGCGGCCTTGGTGGCGAGATCCGGCTGTACGCTCCATTCCACACGATCAAAATGCACGATCTTCGGCCCCGACGTGAAGCTGACCTCGCCACTGTCGCGGGGCTGGTATTTGTCGAACTTTTCGTACACGAAGCGCGAGCCTTGCACACGTTCGGCGGCGTTGAAGCGAAATGGGCCGCTGCCCACGACCTCCGTGAACGCCTTGAACGGATCGGTCTCAGCGATGCGCTGCGGCATCATCGCGCACATATTGGAGGCGGCGTGACCCAACGCATCGGGCAGCAACGGGAATGGCTCCTTGAGGCGGAACATGATCGTCTTGTCATCCCGAGCCGATAGTTCGTCGGTGCGTGCCAGCAGTGCCTGGCCGAAAGCATCGCGCCTGCCCCACCGCCGGATCGATGCGACGCAGTCGCGCGCCAGCACTTTCTCCCCGTCGTGGAACACCAGCCCGTCGCGCAACGTCAGTTTCCAGATCATGCCGTCGTTCTCGACGGTGTGGCCCGCAACCATCTGGGGCGTCACCGCGTATCCGCCGGCCTTGCCTGTTTGGCCATACAGCGTGTCGAACACCATGAAACCATGGTTGCGGGTTATGTAAGCCGTAGTCCAGATCGGATCGACAATGGCCAGATCCGATTGCGCGATGAACTTCAGTACGCGCGTCTTTTGCGCCTGGCTCACCACAGGCAGAGCGAGCGTCGCGGCCGAAGCCGCGAGGAAGGTGCGCCTCTTCATGTTCGGTCTCCCAGTTTTTGTCATTCCCTGGCACCAGCGAGGTCAGAACCCGCACAACACCTCCCGCGGCGTCGTGCCGGTATATGCGGTGAACGTCAGTCCGCAGCGTTGCCGCGCCGGTGCCATCCCTCACCTCGGTAATGAAGCGGTGGCTGGTGCATTGGAACGGCGTGCTGACCAAGAAGCCGTCGTCAACGACGGCCTCCCTCACCTGGCCCATCTGTCCGGCAACCGCGTCGGGCCTGGGCCGACACTGCGAGGGCCAACGCGCAACATCCGCCCCGTTAACGATCCAGGCGATGGAGCAAGCGCCCATCGCTCGAATATCGATCATCGGGATCTGGATAGGCACGCGCCATTCGATCTCGAAGTTGTTGGTGACGTTTGCCTGACCATCAACGACTGTCGGGTAATCGGTCGACGTGGGTCGCATGTCGAGTGTCACCAGCGATGGCGATCCGCGCCGGCGAGCGGTGTACTTCCCGGAGACAACACCACCAGTCGGGCCGGCGATGGTGATCGCAACGGGATTATTCGCTACCCCGTCCAACATCATCTCGGCGCCATTGCATTCGAAAACGACCACATGCTCCGTCACGCGAGTCTCGGCGAAGCTCCATCTCGTCTGCCGGCGTTGCTCGTTAATCGCGGGTTTGATGCGCGCGTCTAAGAGTATGGTGGAGGCGCGGTCGTGTTCCTTCCACTTCGGCAGGGCGTCGTAAGAGATGGAGACGGAAAGGTCGGGCCCCTTCTCGTCGAAGCTTGCCTTGAGCGGCCGCTCGTGCTCGGGATAACGATGGGAGAACAGGAACATCACCCCGACCGCTTCGGTCTCCGGGATAACTTTAATTTGCCGGGCGAGCGTCCGGGCCTGGGCCCTGTCGAGCGGCTTGAGGACTCGCGCGGACGCATGGATCCGCTCATCGAGTTTAAAGCCGTGCTCGCGCAGTGCGAGGGGCTTCGGCTTTACTCGGCGTATGTCGTGGTGAGGTTTGCGGTTTCCCCTCCGAATGAGTGAGACGTCGCGAAATCCCTTGGTAGTCAGGAATCCTACTCTCGCCCCCTCGCGCTGGAGCGGTGCGTTGGCGGCGACTCGCGTGCCAAGCCGGATCTTGGCGGCCTCGTCACGGTGCCGGAAGGGCGAAAGGCCGGGCAATATGCCCTCGCCAGTGCTGCCCCGCACCGAAGAGTTTTTCCCGACACCGAGTTGGCGTGTCTCGTGGTCGTAGACGACACAATCCGGCGATGTCCCACCTACTTTTGTGCTCGGCATAAAGCCCATCGGTGACGGTTCCCACCGGTTGCAGACCGATGCGGCTCAAGCAACTCGTGTACCAGAGGGCATGGCGTCGGTTGTTCGCTAAGGCAGACAAGAGCACGTCGCAGGCTCCGTCTTCCGTTTTGCGAGCGCCACGCCGTCGGCTCTAGCCCAGAGAAGGACCGCCGCCGCCGTATGGGTGTGACCCCAGCAGGGGTGAGCGCGGGTAGGGATGTCTGCTGGTCCGATTCACGGAGCCACTGCAGCATTCTCGTCCAGATCGAGGTTGGTCACCGCAGCAGGTCATGTCCGGACGCGCACGGACACGTCCAATAGTGTCGTTGCGACGGGGTCTCACGTTGCCACCGGAGCGGCGCGGGGACGACGCAATGACTGCTAGTCCGTCCATGGGTCCAACACGGCTATCCGGCATCCCTCAACATCGGCCGCATGGCGCGTCGCAATCGTGGCACCGCGCGACGCCGTGACGGCAGCGATCTGCGCATCGGCTTGGGAGATCAGGCGCCCGGAAAGACACCGAGCCGCGGCCATCGGGGCTCTGTCGCTGCGTGGTCTGCGATGAACCAGGACGCCGATCGTCATCACATCCGCAATCCAGAACTCGCGAATTCCCGCCCTTGCGTGCAGCTCAAGCTTGGCGCCGCGATCGAGCTCCAGGCTTGAGTCCGCGACCTCGACCAGCAGGAAAACATCGGCCGGCTGCGAGTGTGCGCCTGGGTAACCACGCCAGGGTCGCCGAACCAATGCGGTGTCCGGCCGTGGTTCCGTCGTGGCGTCCTACTCAATGGGATTCTGCATGCGGACAGTGGCTCGTCCGGCAACGGCCATGACCAGCAGCCAGGTCAATGCATCCACCGCCAGCGCATGCCGCGGCCCGATTGGTGACATGTCAATCAGTTGCCCATCGAGGAGCTCGACACGATTATCCGCGCCCAGGATTCCGGCCCGGCGTAGGCGATGATGGTCGTCCAGCGTGATGCGATGCCGAGACACCGGATGGCGGCTGAGGATATCGGCAAGGTCGGTACCCACGCAGCACAAACAGCTGGTTCGGTCAGGTGACACGGGCGGCCCATGGGGGGCCCCGGTTCTGCGGCGCGATCCGGCGTCGATCAGTTGTTCCGCGATCACCCCCGCAAAAGGGGGCGCCAGACAGGCCGAGAAAGACCTCTCTCATCCGGCTGCCCTCCTCGGCAACCAGGATGGAGGGCACCATCAGTACGATCGAGACCGCCGGCACTGGGAGGTAGACCAACCAGTCACGGCCCGGAGGGATGTGCAGTGCGTGCAATAGTACGAGTGGAATCGCGAGAAAGCTTGAAGTCAGCATGAAATACAGAACAAATATCGACACATCGAGCCGGAAAAGCTGGCCATTGCCAATCACGCCCAGCAACAATCGAAGGATGGTTTCAGCGTCGAGGTGGCGTCTTGCCTGAACCTGACCCGGCAGTGCGCCGTAGGTGATGACGATACCCAGAGCTGCCAGGAGTGCTTCCCGCAGCAAACAGCGGCAGGCCGGTGGCGATCACGGGCTTGCGGACCGTCCGGTCGGAGATGAGACCGCAAGAGATCTGCAGCAGACCCTGCGTCAGGCCGCAGGCACCGAGCGCGATACCGATCATCGAAGGTGTCGCAGCGCGCAGGTGCGTAGCGTAGCTTGCGAATACCGGGTAGATCATGAACAGGCCGAGCAACCTGGCGGCAAATACGACAACGAGTGCAACAGTCGAGCGGATCTCGAGTCGGGTCATTCTTTCGCCGATGCGACCTTTCTGAGCCTTCGGGGGCTAGCACGCCATGGAGCGTTATAGCGTGAACCACTCACAGCGATTTTCTGAATTCGACGCAACGTGGGGTCTGCGCTGAAGTCACATGCTCTCATCCCACCTCTTGCAGTCGATCGTCACGCTTGAAACATTTAGACGATTATCAATAGAACTTATTGTCAATAACGAGTGTCGGCTTGTCAGATACACGAGATCGTTTAAGGTGCAGCCCTCGGTCGCGACCACCGGCTTGATATGAGGCTCGGAATTGAGAAAGACGTCGCCATCTCACACAAACTACCTGCGCGCGCTGCGAGCGTGGATGGTGTTTGCCTTCTGGGCCGCTTTGCTCGTCGTTGGATACTCCGGCTTCGCGCGCGCCGGCACAGCGTCATTGATCACCGTTGATAACGCTTGGTTTCGATTCCTTCTGCCGACGCTCCCCGCAGGCGGCTATATGACGCTGCGCAACCCAACCGGCCACCAGGCTGTGCTGACGGCCGCTCACTCGGAAGCGTGTGGCACGATGATGCTGCACAAATCTGAGAGCGAGAGCGGTCAGGAGAAGATGGTCGGCGTGAAGAACATCGTCATTCCCGCGCATGGCAGCTTCGCCTTCAGGCCGGGGGCGTATCACGTGATGTGTATGCAGCCGAATATGAAGCCGGGCCAATCGGTCTCGGTGACGCTGGAGTTCGAGCATCTCGCTCCGGTGAGCGTCGACTTCAAGGTTTATGGTGCAACCGGCCGTCCGCGCTCGAAATGAGAGGGTGACACTGTGGCGGTTTGACGAGCGCGGTCATCCCAGTATCCCTTCCGTTCCAACCGTTCCCGCTCTCGGGCGCCCGACGTTATACTCGCGTGAATTTGCGAGCTACGTCTCCACGAAGCTCGCTTCAGTTTATTCGCTGGGCGAGCTGCTGCTTGGCCTATTCACCAGCTGCGCGAGCAACGAGAGCACGTCGTCCGATCCGGCAACGAACCAGTATGTGAGGATGGACCTCTGGTATGCCGCTCGGGTCAGCTAAACCACCTCGTCAGACTTGCGCTCGTCCTCCGCGAACGGTTGCGGGGCGCGGCCGACGGCCTCGGGTTCGACCACTGGCTTTGGCTCCACAACCAGCAGGAACTGGTGCGACATCGCGGCATAGACCGGCTCTTTGCAGATCAGGCGCGATGCGAGCGTTCCCAGAATCGCCGCGACGCCGACCGGCACAGTCATTGCCGGATTGCTCGTCATTTCGATGACGATCGCCGTTGCGGTCAGCGGTGCCTGCACCACGCCGGAGAAGTACCCGGCCATGCCGACCATCGCGAACGCGGCCACCGGCAGTCCCGGCACGAGGTGCGCGAGTTCGGTTCCCACGCCGACGCCAACCGCGAGCGACGGCGCGAAGATGCCGCCGGGGATGCCGGAGAGGTAGGAGACCAGCGTTGCCAGGAATTTCAGCGGTGCGAATGCGGGCGTCGGCAGCACCCCACTGACCAGCCCGTCGCGGGCCTGACCATAGCTCGCATCGAACACCTGGCCGTGCGAGAGAAAACCGATGATGGCGAGCATGAGCCCGCAGAGCGCCGCGAAGCCGATTGGGTGGCGCAACGCGAGACGATTGAGCGGCCGGGGCATGAACCGTGTCGGTGTGGCGAGAATCTGCGCGAACAGGCCACCGGCCAGGCCGCCGATGACCGCACAAAGCGGCACCAGGAGCCATGTCCAGCTCAACGGCAGCCCGGCGTGCGAAACGCCGAAATAGGGCTGGTAGCCCAGCACGATCAGCAGCGTCACGCCGCTCGCAAAGGCGGCAAGGATGATGGCGCGCGACTGTTCCTCGTGGAAGCTGCGCGCCATTTCCTCGATCGCGAAGACGATGCCGGCGATCGGCGCATTGAACGCGCAGGTGATGCCGGCCGCGCCGCCGGCGAGAATCAGCACGCGTTGCAATGCGTGCGTTCTCTGCAGACCCAGACGGCCACAGATGTTCATCGCGGCACACCCGATCTGCACTGTCGGCCCTTCCTTACCGATCGAGGCACCCACCAGGAAACCGAGCAGCGTCAGCAGAAACTTGCCAACGGCGATGCGGAGCGAGAGGACGGTGTCCACATCGGCAACGTCGTGCATTTTCAGCGCCGCGGTGGCCTGCGGAATTCCCGAACCCTGCGCACCGGGAAACAACGTGCGGGTCAGGAATACGATGATCGCAAAACCGACAGGGCAGAGCGCGAAGACCAGCCATGGCCGCTCTGCCGTCATCTGCTGGAAGATCCGGCTGGCGCGCACCACGCCCAGACCGAAGATGATAGAGATCAATCCTGTTACGACGGCGGCAAAGACAAAAATTGAATTCCTTTTCAGAGCCGCCATCCACGAAGCCTCTTGCAATGATGTCATGCTAGTCGCCCGATGGCGCCGGCACTGTCAAGTCGAGTGATGACCGATTGATTGCCGCCGCAACCACTGCGCCCGGTTGCTGCGACGTGAACCGGCCCGCGTGCGACGCACGTGGTGCTTCGCCGGTGTTCGCGCGGGCGCACGCGTGTCTCCAGCGATCACCACGCAGCCGCATTCGCGCGGGAGGACAGACATCGAGCCACCCGGGATCGGACCTAATCCTGCCAAAGAGGCGCTCGCCGTGAACGATCTGGTGCAGTGCACCGGCGTAAACCAGCTTCGCACGCCGAACGCTGCGATGATCGCTGCGGCCTGTGGCTTCGACGCGGTCTCTATCGATCTTGAGCGCAACATCACAGCGCTCGAGACTGCAGCCGCCGTCAGCGAGCGATTTGCAGACTTGTCTACGGCGCACGGGCGACCGGGATTGCTTCGCGCCTTGCGACGCTCACAATGACAAGCGCGCGCGGCTTCAGCGCCAGCGCGGCACCGCCCAGCATCAGCATCATTCCGGCGAGGTCCGCCCAACCCGCGCGCTCGCCGAACAGCGTGATCCCCAGCACCACGGCGATCACCGGCGAGATAAACGCGTAGGTGCCGGCCCTGCTCGCGCCCCAGTCGCGGACCAGCACGAAATAGGTTGCCGTCGCCAGCACGGATCCCGGCAGCAGCAGG
>JASHQG010000726.1 GCA_030037665.1 Acetobacteraceae bacterium | reverse complement strand
ATCCTCGATACAGCTGGTGAAGCCATGCTGAAGCACCAATGGCGGACCGGCACCATCAAGCGCGTAGTAAATCTTGACCCCATCATTGTTAACATATGGCATATGGCCCCCGTTTCGCTTCTGTCGAGCGAAAAGATGGCAGGCGGCCGGCCCCGCGACCCACAGGGCACCGCCGCAGGAAAAGTTGCGAACATGGTGGACAGCACCATCCGACATCACTGCCGGATCTGCCAAGCACTTTCTACCGCGCGGCCTTCGGGGTCGGCTGTGGTGCCGGCTTTGACGCCATGGCAGCGAAGCGGGCGTCGGCTGCGGCCGTCACGTCCTTCCACTCGTCGACCGCTGGTCGCGGCGCGGTTGATTGCTGCGGGGTAGCGGCGGCGGGTGGTGGCGCCACTGCGGCCATTGCCGCGGCGCGCGCGGCCAGCGACTGCGGCACGGCCTTAGCCGGAACATGATCGAACAATAGCTGCTCGATCATGTTCGGACAGCGGCGGCAAAGCAGGCGCGCACCACGCCAATTGCGTTGCCGGTCTCGAGGTCAAATTCGCGGGGAGTCGTCGCGTGCCCAGTATTGCGATTAGTGGCGCGATGTCCAGTATGGCGTCGTCGGAGTACGCCCACCAGCCTGCCGTTGTGGAGTCTGTGCGCTGGCGGAGGAGGCTGACGACGTCCTCGGCCAATCTCCGGCACCCGTCGATGGTGAGCCATTCACGGAGGCGCAGTGGCAGGTTTTCAACACGCCGACCCTCCGAGGGCGCGCTCCAAATAGTAAAATACGTATCGCTCAGCCCCGGCCGCGGCGAACCATTGCGCTCACAGAGCGACCATAACATAATCGAGCGAACCGAAAAATTCAGCTGGCTGGTGGCCCGCGACCTATGCGCTGGTGACCCGCCAAATGACGTTCCCCACATCGTCCGCCATCAGCAAAGAACGATCGGGGCCGAGCGACACGCCGACAGGCCGGCCGTATGAGGTCTTCTCATCGGCAGAGAGGAAACCCCACAGGATGTCGCGCGGCGTACCAGACGGGCGACCGTTCGCAAACGGCACGAAGACCAGCTTGTAGCCGCTGAGCTTGCTGCGGTTCCACGACCCATGCTGGCCGATTGCCATGCCGTCGGGAAAGCCGGGGAGTGTGCCCGCGGGTAGCCAGCAAAGGCCAAGCGATGCGGTATGACCGCCCAGCGCATAGTCCGGCGTGATTGCCTTCGCCACCATCGCCGCATCCTGCGGGACCCTGTCATCGACTGTCTGCCCCCAATAGCAATAAGGCCAGCCATAAAACCCACCCTCGCGCACCGAGGTCAGATAGTCTGGCGGCGTTTCGTCACCCAACCCGTCGCGCTCATTCACCACGGTCCACAGCGCACCGGTGCTGGGCTCCCATGCCATGCCGACGGCATTGCGCAGGCCGGATGCGAAGATGCGATCCGTACTACTGGCGATATCGAATTCGTGGATCGCAGCGCGGCCTTCCTCTACGGGCATGCCATAATCGGCGATATTGGACAGTGAGCCAACGCCGATGTAGAGTTTCCGCTTGTCGGCGCTCAGCAGAAGGCTGCGTGTCCAGTGGCCCGCAGGCTTGAATGTGGCGAGATGCCGCCCTGGCGCGTCGATGCGCGTCGCCCCCGGCTTATACGGAAACGCCACCAAGCCGTCCGTGTTGCCGACGTAGAGCGTGTCACCGAGCCGAGCCATGCCGAACGGCTGGTTCAGGCCGGCGAGAAACACCTCGCGGATTTCCGCGACACCGTCGCCATCGGCATCGCGCAGCAGCGTGATGCGATTGGCACTGATGCCCATGGCATCGGCGCGGCGCATCGTGCTGACCATTGCGTAATCAAGCAGGGATCGCGGCGGCCGATCCACGCTCATCGATTCGGCCACCAGAACGTCGCCGTTCGGCAACACCTCGATCCAGCGTGGGTGATCGAGATCGCTGGCGAATGCGTTGACGGTGAGGCCGGGTGCCGCGATCGGTGTCTGCCCCGGATCCCATCCGCGCGCGGTCGGCATCTTCAGCGTGGGAATCGCGCCTTGCGGTCTGGCCGCGGGAATCGTAGGGCTGGCGCCCCAGGCTGGCGTCGCGTCGCCGTACCGGATCCGCCGCGACAACCTTGCCGCCCCGCCGACCCACGCCACCACGTGCGAAAAAGCGCTCGAAACACTCACCCGATTGCCCCCCTGTCGCGTGAACCCGGCGGCTACCTGACATGCCGAGCTCTGGCAACGCTATACCCGCCATTGCATAACGGTGCCATGCGGTGGCCCGATCGCAGTGCCCGCTAGCCGGCGCCAACAGGCTGGACGGATCATTGCACGCCGCGGAGCGCCTGGCCGGGCTCGTCCTATCCCGTCGGCTGCACCGCCCGTTCACGCCGCGCCAAATACGATGAACCCGAACGGAAAGTGTCACGTTGCCGAAAACCATGAGAGGGAAATTGGTTGACATCAATGTCTTATGATTGCCGTCAATGTGAGAAGTTGTCGTTTAATTGAGCATTTATTTGCGGGTAGGGCCGCTAATATGAGAATTTCGCGCGACAAGGTCGCTGCAAGGTGGGAGTCATAGGTCGGAGAGTCTGACCGATGACGACCCTGCGTGGGTGGAGGCGTGCCGCCGTGAGGCGGTGATCCGCAGCTTGCTCAATCGCTGCCCGGATCG
>JASHQG010000725.1 GCA_030037665.1 Acetobacteraceae bacterium | reverse complement strand
CGTTCGTTCAACCGCTTCAGCTTCATCAGTGATCTCCATGCCAAGTAATACTTCCATCAGATCCTCGATCGCGCCGATTGCATCCTCGATACGATTGTGCTTGATGTCCGGCAGCTTTGCCGCGCCCTTACTTCCGGCGACCTTGCGCTCTCCAAGTGCGGAAACACGCACCGAGAACAACGTCGTTTCGAGCATCGCGCAGACGGCTACGGATGCCACGCCGAGCATTGCCCAGAGCAGGAGCAAATCCATCGCCTCGGGACGGACGGACGGTCCGGTCCCGGCCCGTCTCCGCCCACGAGAGGTTGACCAAGCGCGCTTCGCGATGCGGCGCGTAACCTCCCTGCCATTGTCGACTTTCTAAAGCTTATTTGAAGAACGGGCTGGAAAATACCCCGCGCAATCCTAACTCGCGCTCGATTTCCAGGAGCCTGTTGTACTTTGCGATCCGCTCGCTGCGACACAGCGATCCGGTCTTGATCTGCCCGCCTCCCATCGCGACGGTGAAATCCGCGATGAACGGATCCTCGGTCTCGCCGGAGCGATGTGAGATCACATAGTTCCAACCGGCGGTGCGGCACATGTCGATGGCCTCGATGGTTTCGCTGACCGTGCCAATCTGGTTCAGCTTGATCAGCGCGGCGTTGGCCGAGTGTTCCTGGATGCCACGGGTGATGAACTGCGTGTTGGTGACGAATATGTCGTCACCAACGATTTGCACGCGGTTGCCCAGCGCGGCGGTATGTGCCTGGAACCCGGCCCAATCGTCGTCCCCTAGTCCGTCCTCCAGCGAGACGATCGGATAGGAATCGAGCCACCCCGCGTAGAGCGCGGTCATCTCGCTGCTCGTCTTGCGACCGGCCTTGGTACGTTTCAGGTCATAGCCGCCGTCGATCTCGAACGCGCTCGCAGCCGGGTCTAGCGCAATGGCGACGTCGGTCCCGGGTCGTAGGCCGGTAGCGCGGATCGCCGCCACGATCAGCGCACAGGCGGCTTCATTGCTGTCAAGATCCGGCGCAAAGCCACCCTCATCGCCGACTGCGGTGCGAAAGCCGCGCGCCTTCAGGATGGCCTTGAGCGCCTGGAAGGTTTCCACACCGTAGCGCAGCGCCTCCGCAAAGCTTGGCGCGCCGTGCGGCACGATCATGTATTCCTGAAAGTCCAGCGAATTGTCGGCATGCGAGCCGCCGTTGATGACGTTCATCATCGGCACCGGCAGGCGGCAGGCCGTTTCGCCGCCGAGCCACCTATAAAGCGGCTGGCCAGCGGCGATAGCCGCTGTACGCGCCACGGCCATCGACACGCCGACGATGGCGTTGGCACCCAACCGCGATTTGTTCGGCGTGCCGTCTAACTCGATCATGGCGCGGTCGATCTCAGCTTGGTGTGACACATCAAGGCCGCGCAGCCGCGGACTGATCACGTCCGACACGTTGCGCGCCGCTGTCAGCACGCCCTTGCCGCCATAGCGGGATTTGTCGCCGTCACGCAACTCGTGGGCCTCGAAGCGGCCGGTGGACGCGCCGGATGGGACCGATGCCGAGCCGATCGTGCCATCATCCAGCGTGACCCAAACGCGCAGGGTGGGATTACCGCGGGAATCGAGGATCTCCATCGCCGAGATGGATCGAATGTTATCAGGCATGGGGTAAGACTCCTGGCTGGCGGCGCACAATTGGCGCCGAGTGTTAGGGTCGTGATGTGGCCCTGCTGTTGTCAGCACAAAGTCCTCGTCGACTCCATGAGATAGATCAATCGCAGGCGCATCTATGCCGCCATGTGCGCCTGTCTATGACGCCCAAGGGCAGCGGCAGGCGCGGCGGGACCAATGTGCCAAAATTGCAACGGTCCGGCGGCGATTAATGTGCAACGCCAAGTGGGCGTGGCGAGCGAATTGGCGAGTCTTGCGTTTCCCACAAAACGCTTTAGGTTGTAGGCGGGAATGGAGTCTCCCCGTAACTGCCGTAAGGCTAATGACTCCTGCTGCGTTGTGTTGACGCGGTGGGGCGTTGCACCCGCCGGATGGCGGGTTTTTTGTTGCCGCGCACGGTGGGCTGTTCTCTCAGTTCCGTGTGCAGCGACGGCGGGGGGTTGCATGTCAGTACGTGCGAACGCGCGCGAAACGCACCATTGCCGATCAGCACTCACCTGTGAGTCAAACGGGAAGGAGAGTCCTGATGTCTGTCACCCAAACTGGTGCGTTCGGAAGCAGTAGCGGGGCCGCCGGCAGCGCTGCTGTCGAGGGGGTTGCTGGAATCGCTGTCGTCGTCCTGACAATCCTGGGTCTGGGCCATGTCGTTCCGGTTTTCCTCGTCGCTATAGCACTGATCATCGCCGGGATCGCATTGCTTGCGCAGGGGGCGACGATCGCCGCCGAGTACGCACGCTTGCTGAGTGGTCGTAGCGACCTGATTGTCCCCGTGGGCAACAACAGCGCTTGGTCCCTCGCCTTGTTGGCCGGCGGCGCCGGCATCGTGCTTGGCATCCTGGCGCTGTTGAACGTCGAGCCAATCCAGCTGGTCGCCATTGGCGTCATTGCCCTCGGCGGTGGTCTTATCATCAGCAGTGGACCAACCGCGCAGACAGCGATGCTGAAGAGCGAAGCCGCCACAGCAGACGAGGGCTTTCGGCGAATGGCTGCCGAGGCCGCCTCGGCGTCGGTCATGTCGCAGGGGATGGTGGGGCTTACAGCGGTGGTCCTGGGCATCCTATCTTTGGCCGGCTTTTCCTCGCTGGCGCTGATTCTGATCGCTCTGCTGACGATGGGCGTTTTCCTGCTCGCGAACGGAACAGCAGTGAGTGGGGTCATGCTCAGCATCTTTCGTCGCTGACAACGCCGCAGCGGGGCTCCTCCTCGCGAACGGCGACGTCCACCCTCGCCCTCGCAGGAGCCCCGGCCCGCCGTTCTCATGTCCCACTGTGCCGGTCAGCACAGCAGGATGGGCGTTGTCTGATGGCTGCTTGATCGGCTGCGTGTGCATGCCTCGCGATGAAGTCACGAGGGGGCGGTTACCGTCGAACCGCTCCAACGGACCTGATGACTCTCGTGGCGCTCCCTCATGGCGGTTGCGGGCGCGGCGTGATCCGGTTGCGCGACCAATCGCTTCAACGACCACGGGAGACGCAACGTGATCCGGACCATGCTGTCAGGCTGTCTGCTTGGTGTGGCCCTGTCGCAGATCGTGCCGCGAGCCGGAACCATGTGTGCCGTTTGGAATTCGAGGCGATGGCAGTGCTGACACATATCTATCTCGGATTGGGTGATTCGACATGAGCCAAACGGCGAGCGTGGATACCTGTATCGTCTTGGTTCGGCACGGCCATGTCGAGGGGATCAATCCGCGACGCTTTCGCGGGCGGACTGATCTGCCGCTAACGTTGCACGGCGTGCAGCAGGCAGAGAAGACGCGAGACTTGCTATCTGCCCTCCCTCCGGCGGCCGCGGCGTACGCCAGCCCGTTGTCGCGCTGCATGATGACGGCAGAGATCGTCGCGTCGCCGTGGTCACTGCCGGTTGCGCCGATGCCAAGCTTCGTCGACATCGACTACGGCGATTGGCAAGGCCGCCTGTATCGGGAGGTGGACCAGGCAGACCCCGCAAGTTTTGCACGCTGGTTCGACACGCCGCATCTTGCGACGATCCCAGGCGGCGAGACGATGCCGCAGTTGGTGGCGCGTGTTGCGGAGACTATGCGCGTTCTCCTGTCGAAGCATCATGGTGAAACTGTGCTGCTTGTCGGGCACGGTTCCGTTAACCGGGTGATGCTGTTGCTCGCACTCGAACTGCCGTTGTCGCGGTTCTGGGATCTGCCGCAGGATCCTTGCGCGGTGAATCTTGTGACCCACAACGACGTCCGTGGCTGGCGCGTGGCGAGCATGAATGAGGCCTCACACTTGCGCTCGCTGCGATACCTGGGATGAATCGATCGTCAGTGTCCGCCAACAATGGTCTGCGGCGGATCGCCGTTCGCTTTGTGCTGACGATCGGCATCCTGAGCTTCTTTGCCGATTTCACCTATGAAGGCTCGCGCAGCCTTATCGGTCCGTTCCTGGGAACGCTCGGCGCCACCGGCACGATTGTGGGAATCGTCGTCGGCTTCGGCGAATTTCTGGGATACGGTCTTCGGCTGGTGTCAGGCCGCTGGGCAGACGCCAGCGGCAAATACTGGCCGATCACCATCTGCGGTTACGTTGTGCAGATGCTGTCGGTACCGTCGCTGGCACTTGCGGACAACTGGCCCGCTGCAGCGGCACTGATCATCCTTGAGCGCGTCGGCAAGGCCATCCGCAATCCGCCACGCGACGTGATGCTGTCGCATGCGGGCAAGCAGGCCGGCGGCTACGGTTTGGTCTTCGGTCTGCACGAGGCGCTGGACCAGTCCGGTGCCATGTGCGGGCCGCTACTGGTCGCCTTCGTTCTGGCGCATCGAGGGAGCTACCATCAGGCGTTCGCGGTGCTGCTCGTGCCGGCGCTGCTCAACCTCGTCCTGGTCCTGACCGCGCGTCTGCTCTATCCGCGACCGCAGGACATGGAGCCCGGCACACGGCCGATCGACAGCCACGGCCTGCCGCGCGTCTACTGGATCTACCTGGCAGGAGCGGCGCTGGTGGCTGCCGGGTTCGCCGACTACCCGCTCATCGCGTATCATTTTCAGCAGACCGGCACCGTGCCGGGAGATTGGGTTGCGATCCTCTATTCGATCGCGATGGCTGTCAGCGGCACAGGCTCGCTGGTACTCGGACGAATGTTCGACCGCTGGGGGTTCGTCGTGCTGATCATGCTGACGATCATAACGGCTGCTTTCGCGCCGCTGGTGTTCTTTGGCGGGTTCTGGCTGGCTCTGGTTGGTGCGGCAGTTTGGGGGATCGGCATGGGGGTGCATGAATCTATGATCCCGGCCGCGGTGTCGACGATGGTATCAGGAGAGCGTCGCGCTTCCGCCTTCGGATTGTTTACCGCGGGATACGGCACCGCGTGGTTCCTCGGTAGCGCAGTGATCGGCGTGCTTTATGGCGTTTCGCTGATCGCGACCGTGGCATTCTGTGTAGTTAGCGCCTTGGCAGCGGCGCCAATTTTCATCGTGGTGAGGCAGATGCAAAACCGCAGCAGTACGTAGCATGCCGCCGCCAGACTTGAAAATGAATGCATTGAGCTCTTGCGAGTCTGCCGCCGATGCGCTAACTTACAAAACGGGAATGGAGTCTCCCGTTGAGGGCCGGAGTTCGGCTGATGACTCCTACTGCGTGGATGTAACCGCGGTGGGAGGTCTGAACGACCCACCAAGTACGATGGTGGGTTTTTTGTTGCCCGGGCAAATGTCGGACGCCGCCATTGGCGGTGAAGAGCCAGCCGCGGCCTCAGGGAGGACATTGGTGAAGAGAACTGGGCTCAGACTGGTCTGACCGCTGCTGGTTGGCCGGCTCCCCTAGCGGCACCAGCACGGTCAGATCATACGAAGTTGTCTGACCCAAGCCTCGGGTGTGGCCGGAACCTGCAGTGGTGCTCCTAAGCAAACCACCAGAAAGGATTCGGTCATGCCGTTCGATGCGCTCCCCGATCGCCGTCAGAGCTATCTGCTGCAAAAGCTTGCCGTCGTTTCCGACATGCTCAGTACGGAGCAGCAGTGGTGTAAGAGGCGGCTGCGCGGTCCGAATGGCTCGCGATGCCTGGTCGCCGCCGTGATCGACGCCAGGGCACGATTGGTGCTGTATCGGCCGATGCTGCGCGCCGTGCGGAAGGTGACGGGCATCCGCTACCGACGCTTGGATCACTTCAATGATGAGGCCGCAACACGATTCGAGACAGTGCAGGAAGTGCTCGACCGAGCCAGGCTCGACATCGCGATAGGAGATCTGCCGCGCGGGCTTGGCTACGCATTGCGGTACAGGGCCGCCCGCATTTTGGATCTGCCCGCGATGGCCACCGTGCTGCGCTTGTGACGCACGTTGGTCTTTCTCGTACATCGCTATCGCTGGGGTTCTATCAATGATGTGGCGCGAACCCAAGATGCGGGAAAGGAGCTGCCGCCCAAATCGACTCAGGGCACCATCCGCACCGGTAGCATGGCGACTGTGCGCATCGCAGATTCTGCTGCGATGACATAATCGCGGGTCAGCGGAACCGCGTCGATCCGCTTCGCAAGCTGCATCTGGAATACCATCAGGTTGTCGTAGCGGAACCCTATCTCGCTCCCTGCCAGGAAGAATTCCCACATACGGCAGAATCGCTCGTCATAGACAGACCGGACATGCTCGATGTTTGCGAGGAACCGCTCCCGCCAAAGTCGTAGCGTTTCCGCATAGTGCAAGCGGAGAAGCTCGATATCGGTGACCCACAGACCGGCTTTCTCGACCCGCGGCAGCACCTCGGACAGCGCGGGTACGTAGCCGCCGGGAAAGATATACTTGCGGGTCCAGGCATCCGTCATGCCAGGGCCATCCGTGCGACCGATCGCGTGCAGCAGTGCGACGCCGTCTTCGGTCAGCAGGCGCTTTATGGTGTCGAAGAACGCTTGGTAATACGGAACGCCCACATGTTCGAACATGCCGACAGAGACAATCCGATCATACTGGCGTTGCACATCACGATAATCCATCACCGCGACGGTCACCTGATCGCGCAGCCCGGCTCTGTCAATTCGCCGTGTGGCGAAGGCCGCTTGTTCCTTCGACAGGGTTATTCCCGTGACATGCACCCCAGTCAGCCGCGCAAGACTGATTGCGAGCCCACCCCAGCCGCAACCGATGTCCAAGACATGCATATTTGGCCGAAGTAGCAGTTTGGCGGCGATGTGCATGACTTTCGCCGACTGTGCCTGCTCGAGCGTGTCGCTGGGCGAGCGAAAATACGCGCAAGAATAGTGCCGGTCAGCATCGAGGAAGTTGCGGAACAGCACATCAGACAAGTCGTAGTGATGTGCAACATTCGTGCGAGCCCGGCGGCGTGAGTTCAGCTGATGGGCGGCGAGTGCCAGCGTGCGGCTGACCCGTCGCACCGGGTTCGGTATTCGGTGCCAGGAGCGGCCGGCAAAATTCCGGCCGCACAACTCCAGAAGGTCCCAGAGGGTGCCCTGTTCCAACACCAGCGAGCGATCCATGTATGCCTCGCCGAAATGCAACTCTGGCCGCATCGCAATCCGCAGAGCCGTAAAGCGGTCCTTGATCCGGACCACGACATCGAGGTGCGGCGCGTCTGGAACGACCGCGCCAAAGGTGACCGGCTCTCGGCGCAAGCCTTTAACCGTCAACCGGCCAATTTTGATGAGCTTCGATAGCCTGCGTTGTAGCAATGCCGGTCTCCCCAGTCTTCCTGACAGCCACGGCTGAGCCAGTTTCGTGCGCCAGGAGTCATCAGCCTTCTCGGCGGTTCTGGGGGACTCCATCCCAGCGGAAGTATGCTCCCAATGCGTCGGTGTTCAAGATGCGTCGCATGTCTTTGCAGGGTGA
>JASHQG010000724.1 GCA_030037665.1 Acetobacteraceae bacterium | reverse complement strand
AGTTCGCTGAATGCCTTTGCGCCGGCCTCGTCGCGCGGATGCAATTGCAACGTGTGACTCTGGACGCCTGGGGTGATGACTGCCTGCAACCAGCTGAGATCGCGCGGCTGCGGCTTACGGAGCATCGTGCCGACGCCTTTGCCCCCGTCGCCGATCTGCGCGCTCAGGAGCACCCCCTTTCGGAATGTGAGATTGTTGAGATCCGTGGCGGCGGATTCCAGATAAGCGTCGTCGAGCTCACGCTCGAGCGTCTGGAAGAATTGCCGAAATCCTGGCGACCTGAAGCTGCTGGCGTTTGCCGAGCAGCTATGGCGCAGACGGCGAAGGAGCGTGAGGCTGCTTTGCAGCGTTCGAACGGCGCTTCCCACCCGCGCGGATGGATCACGCCCATAGAGGCTGAAGTTCCAGCTACGATCGGAGCCGAACGCTTCGGTGGTGATTGCATAGAATTGTCGTACGACGGCTTGGTTGGCCAGACAGTCCTTCAGGATTTCCTGCCGGTAGCGGACCGTGGCGATATCGTTCGCCCAGGCACCTGCACAGGCCGCGGCCATGATACCGTCAAGAAAACGGTCGCCTTCGGCCGCCGCATTGACCAGGACACCGAGTGCGATGTCCTGGGCGAACTGGACAGGGTCCTGCTTTGAGGTAGACGTCGCATCGAAATCCCGGTCCGGGTGCATCAGGAACGCCTTCATGGTCGTATCCTGGTCCGCAGCCGCTCGTAGGTGACGCCGCGCTTCTCAGCCAGCGACAGCGCGTATGCGAGACCATCGGCCGGTTTGCGGATGATCTCGAAGGTCCGGTGGGCCGGATCATCCGGCATCACGGTGCTGACCATGCTGACCGTTTTCTCGCTGAGCGTCGACAGAGCATCGATGAAGGTCACGCACACGCCGATTGCGTCCGTTGCGAGGATCTGCTGGAGGATCTTCGTGCTCAGGAATACCTGATCCTCGAGGCTGGTCGAATTGAAGATCTCATTGAGGATGATAGCGCTGTCGGAGGTCATGACCTCGCCGGTGTGGTGAAGTCGGACGAGGTCGTCCTCGAGCTTGCCACGCAGATTGGTGATGTCCTCTTCGCGCTCGAAATGCGTGAAGATCCGGTCCGGAAGAAACAAGCGTGCATGCCTTCCGGGCACGGGACATCCGAGGCCCGCGAGATGATGCAGCTGACCGAACATGCGTGCAAACGTCGTCTTTCCTCCCTGGTTCGGCCCGGATACGACGATCAACCGCTCCTGGCCCTGCAGGAAGAAGTCGTTGCAGACAACAGGTTTGTTCTCGTGGACGAGCTTTGCGGCCAAGGCCAGATCGAAGCTTCCGGCGACGTTCGCATCCTTGCTGCGTGCCGAAACATCGGGGTAGCAGAATGGCAATCCTGCCCGCTTGAGTGGTTCGATAAAGGCAAGGTAGGCGATGAAAAATCCGATTTCCCGGTTGAAGGTTGCGACAACACTGTCGATAAACGAGGAATGCTGCGCGAGATATCTCTCGAGATCCTTGAATTCCTTCGGGAAGAGACGTCCGACGAGTTCGAGAATGCCTGCTTCTATGTGATTAAGCGAAAAATCGTCTTTTGGCAGTTGTGGCGTCGGTGGTTCGACATTCATCTCTCTGAACCGGGCGAACCGCTCGGCGATCGTGACAGTATAGTCGGGCTCGGACGCGTATTTCCGCACGACCACCTTATCGCCGCGAAACAGCGTTCCGTAGCTCAGTCGCGACAGTTTATCGCGGATCTGCCGAGCCTCCGCTGCGAGCCCTTGGAAGGCTTCGGACCCCGCATAACTGCTGAGGTAACCTTTCAGATCTTTCAGCCCGGCGGATCGCAGGGAGAGAGCTTCCAGAGACTGCAGCAGCGATTGAACGCCCTCACAGTAGAGATGAATGGCGCGCAGCACGACCATGTGCCGATGGCGCTTGTAGGAGATCTTGTCGGCGTAGGCGAGGTTCGCGCGGACCGTGCGCATTGTTTCGCAAAAGACAGGAAAAGCCTGGAATATCTCGGCGCGTTCGAGGTCGGCAAAAACAGCCTGCCGGTGGCGAATGACGTCCTCGCTTCTGTAGGTCGAGTAAAAGATCGGTCGAAGAACTTCTTCATCCCGCTTGGCGACGATTGCCGCGACCACCTGATCGAGATTGAGATCGACGAAACATGGCGGTTGTTCGCTGGATTCTGCGCCCTCGTTTTCCGAGCCTGGCGGGAAGAGAATGCTGCGGAACACGAGGAACCTCGACGCATCGCTCCGGGGCGACCCCGCGTGCGACGGCGGACCTGAGAGCTCGTTTGACGCCGGCTCGGCGGAACGCGGATGCCGTCCTGCAGCGTGCAAGCGATCGGATAGCGACCGATCAGCGTGCACGAGAGGACGCGGGTTTGAACGCAATGCCCTCATGACGATCCTGCCTTGTCGGCCGAAGCCGGCTCACGATTTGACTGGCAGGAGTCATCAGCACACAGGGCGTGACAGGGGACTCCATCCCTATACTGGGCATGTAGGTCCAGCTCCGTCCGGTGTCAACGGCGACCGTTTCCAATTGAATGAACGGTGGTCCGTCGACGCAAGGCGCGAATTTGCCGCGAATGGTGTTCTCGGTGGTAGCCTGGCCATCTAAATGGTCCTTGGGCTGACAGGCCGCAGCCGAAGTGGCTCGGACATGTGTCGTCGTCCTGTCGGGGGGCCAGACGATCCGGGCGCGTCCGGTCGTTTGGCGGGAGGGAATCCTCACCTGGCGCTCTGTCGGTCGGAACGCAGAGCCTGTCAACTAGGTGGACGAGTCAACGAGCTTCAACAGTTGGTCCACCATTGGCCTGGTTGCCTTACGCAGGTTGGAAGGCCGGTGATAGAGCAGCCATGTGATGAGCATGTGCGTGATGCTGCCCATCAGGATCGTGGCGGTCTGATAGGGATCGAGCGTGCGGGACCACTCACCGCGTCTGCTGCCTTCGCGAACCATTGCCACGACAATGCGCGCAAAGTCATCGACGGCGCGGCGGACACGCGCCTCCTCGATCAGCACGCTCGGCCAAATCTCCAGGTAAAGCAGCCGCGCCCAGTCGGGATTGCGTCGCGCGTAATCTGTCGCCATCGAGAGAAACAAGTGCAGGCGCTCGCGCATCGTGTCGAGTGGTGGCGCCTGCTGCAGAAACTCGGCGTAGAATTGCGCCAGACGGCGGATCGGAATCTCGTAAGCGAGATCCTCCTTGCTTTGGTAGTAGTCATAGATGGACGACGCCGACATGCCGGCCTCGGCCGCAATGTCGGCCATCTTGGCTTTGGCGATGCCGTCGCGAGCGAACACGCGCGTGGCCGCCTCGAGCAAATCCCGTTGTCGGCGCCGGCTCCTGCTCTGCTTCGGATCGCGCGCGCCCTCCAGGTAGCCGTTGGCCGCCCGTTTCAGGATATCGAGCCATGGCTCGTTCGCGTCGGCGGTCGCTCCGTCCGGCATCGTCCGATCTGCTTCCTGCACAGACCGGCCTGATAAGGCGCGTCAGAGCGTTCGGCAACGACAATCAGCTGGCCGACCGCCTGAACCGAAGGCGGACTTGGGAATCGTCCCACGGAGACTTCCCGGGGCTTGCCGCGCGGCGAGACTTACGACTCTTCGAGCGGAGTCCGGCCATGTTCGAACATAGCCGGTGAGGCGCAGGGAATTGCTGCATCCTTTCGGGCTGAAGGCTTGAGCGGTCGTAAGCGTTGCGCCAGGCTTTCGATTGCTCGCACGATCCGGCCCAAGGCAATCACATTTGATCGATCTGTCCGAACCGAATCGATCCGTCAAATCCGGATCCGGCCGAGGAAACCGGGTTCGAAAAAGGATCCAGCACAACAAAGGTGTGGCGTTTTCGCTCGTGTGGCGGCCCGATTGTCGACGTCACCCTCGGCAGCTGCTGACGCGCGGCTGCAGACGTCCCGCGCTACGGGCGGCGCGAAGGACTGGACCGATCCTCCCCTCGATTGCATCGAAAGGGGCGGCCGGATTGTCGCCGGCGCCGTGGCGCTGGCTCGCGCGCTCCGGAAACACGCGCGACGCCCCGCGGCGGTGAGCCCGCGCCGCGCCACTCCTCACGTGTCGCGGGCTTCCTTCCCTTCGTCGATGCCGTATTATTCCCAGCTATCGAGCTTGATCTCGTTTGGCCAGGGTGCGCCTTTTCCCGTTTCGAGAAGCGATTTGAGGCTTAGCAGGAAGACCGCCCACTTCG
>JASHQG010000010.1 GCA_030037665.1 Acetobacteraceae bacterium | reverse complement strand
ACAGGGGCACGCTGACGGTCAGGCAGGCGGGCCTCGCGGCGCTGGTTGCGCCGCAGGTGAAGAATGCGGGTGTGATCACGGCGAAGCTCGGCCATGTGGTGCTGGCCGGGGCGAAGACAGCGACGCTCGACCTCTACGGCGACGGGCTGGTCTCGCTCGACGTCAACAACGAAGTGACACAGGCCCCGGTTGGGCCGGACGGCAAGCCTGTGACGGCGCTGGTGACCAACACCGGGGTGATCCGCGCCGACGGCGGCACGGTGCAGCTGACCGCGCGGGAAGCGGACGGCCTGGTCGATAACCTCGTGGAGGCGGGCGGCAAGATCACCGCGCCGAGTGTCGGGGGACAGACAGGAAAGATCGTTCTAGGCGGCCTCGGCGGGTCGGTGGTGCTGAGCGGGGTGGTGGCGGCCGACGGCACGGCGCCGGGCACGACTGGCGGGTCGGTCCAGATTGCTGCGAGCGGGGGTGTGACGCTGACCTCCACCGCGCGAGTGCGGGCGTCCGGGCAGGCGGGTGGCGGGACGATTGCGATCGGCACGACGCTGGCACGTGCCCAAGGGGGTCCGGGAACGCCGGCCGCGCTGACGTCAAAGACGGTGACGATCGCGCCAGGGGCGCGGATCGCGGCGAACGCACGGGTCAAAGGCAACGGTGGACGGGTGACGGTGCTGGCCGGTCAGATGACCGACATGGGCGGCAACATCGACGCCAAGGGCGGAGCGCAGGGCGGCGATGGCGGCTTCGTCGAGATCTCCGGCAACGTGCTGTCCCTGACTGGCACGGTCGATGCGTCCGCGCCGCTCGGCACCACCGGCACGCTGCTGCTCGACCCAACCGATCTATGGATCTCTGACACGCAACCCGATGTCGCGCAGCCGAACTCAAGCACCGTATCGTGGGTTTCTCCGGCAACGCTGGAGGCGCAGAACGCCAACATCTCGCTTGCCGCCACGGACGACATCAACGTCGCCTCCAGCACGCCTCCCAGCGCCGTCTCCAGCTCGGGCACCAGCAACACGCTCAATCTGGGTAATTACACGCTGACGCTGGCGGCCGGAAACAGCCTGACGGTCGATGTCGGGTTCACCATCAATGCGGGCGCCATCTCGCTCACTGCCGGTGCTGGCCTGATCGTGCTCGGCGGGATGTCCGGGGAGACCGTTGGTCTTTACACGGCTAATGAGGCGGAGCGGCTGGGCGCGGCCGTCCTGCAAACGACCAACAGCGGCAATATCGTGATGCAGGCGCAAACCACTCTGACGGATAATGCCATCATCAACAGCGGTGGTTCGGTGCTGGCGGAAGCAGGCGGCTCAATCTCCGTGGAAAATTCAATAACGGCCGCTGGCGACATCGTGCTGGCGACCGGCGGCGCCGGCCCCACTGGACCCGGCATACCAGCGCCACCAGCCGGCAATGGAGCAAGCACGATCGACTTGGAAGCGCCTGTTGCCTCCACCGGCGGCTCAGTCAGTCTCCTGGCCGGCGGAGCTGGCAGTCAAATCCTGATCGACCAAAACGGCGCGGATGACGGCGTTCAGGTGACCAGCGGTACCAGCCAACGTGTCACGCTGCAGGCGGATAATCTGCAATTCGGATTGGGCACCGAGATCACGGCACCATCGGGTACCATTGAACTGGCGCCTGCAACCGCTGGGACAACAGTTACGCTGGTGGGTGAGGACACCGAGGTGCCGCCCACCAGCGGGTTTTTTGTAGACCAGGCGATGCTCAACAGCATGTCCGCCAGCACACTGCGCATTGGTGCGGCCACCATCAACGGCGCGAATGTGATCTCTGCGGGATTCATCGTGGTAAGCGACGGGCCTGTCGACCTGTCCGACGCCGCTCAGACGCTGGATCTGGAGGCGCACGGACCGATTACAGAAGTCAGCGCCTCGGCAACGACCGTCGGTGGTTCGCTGGTTAACCTCGGCACGCTCACGGCAATCGGCACGACCATTACTCTCGATAATGCAGACAACTCGATATCGAATCTGGGGAACGTCTCCGCCAACAGTTTCACGCTGGCTGACTCTGCGGCCCCTGTCTCCACGGCTGTGGATTTGACTGTGTCCGGCAGCGTCCAGGGATCAATGATTTCGATCGTCGATACGGATCCGGCCGGCATTAGCATTGCGAGCGGTGCCATACTCGGCCAGCCTGGCGCAATCGTCAAACTGACGTCAGCGGGTGCGATCGCGGAGGCACCCGATGCCACCATCATTGCCGCATCACTGAGCGGCAGTGCGATCGGCAGTGCTTCCTTGGTCGGGGCCGCGAACGCGATCGGCACGCTGGGTACGTTCACCGTCCCCGACGGCACGCTCATCCTGTCCGACACTGGCACACTGAACATCAACGGCACCGTGACGGCAGACGATATCGTTCTGAACACGACCGGGCCGGTTACCGAAAGCGTCGGCGCCACGGTGAGCGCGACGGATCTGAGCGGCACCGCCACGAGCTTTCAGCTCGTCAGCCCAACCAATGCAATCAACTTCATTGACGGCCTGACGGCGACTGGCGGCGATATCGCGGTTGTCGATAGTACTGACTTGACCCTGGACGGGAGCATAACCGGCAACAACCTGTTCTTCGAAGTTGCCGCATCCGGTGGCACCCTGTCGCTCGGATCTTTCGTCGACGGACCGGAACCAGCGACGCTCAAGGCGGCCACCGGCGGTCGCATCTCTCTCGTCGCGGACACGATCACCGACACATTCAGGAATCAATCGACAGGAAGCACGGTCACCGCCCCGGGCGGCAGCGTTGAGCTCGCCCCGTTCTCCCCGATCAACACCAGCCTCCTTGGAACCAACGGGCTCGTGCTTGACGACACGCTTCTCGACATCATCAGCACGGGAACACTGGTGGTTGGCGGGTTCACCAACGTGCCCCAGGGCGCAACCTCTCCCACCGCACGGGCGAGTTCCATCTCGCTCGATGGCGCGCTCGATCTGACCAACGTTGCAACAACGTTAGATTTGCTGGCGACAGGCGCCGTAACACAGCCTGGCGGTCCGGTGACCGTGAACACCCTGATCGGCGATGCCGGCTCGGCCACGCTGTCTGACACCGGCAACGACATCATTACGCTGGGCGCCTTCACCACGACAACCGGTGGGTTCACGCTTGCCGACAACGGCAATCTCGGCACGCTTTCAGTCACAGGGCCCGTCACCGCGGCAACCAACGTCGCGCTCAGCACCGGCACGACCGGTGGGATCAGCGCATCGGGTGCGATCGACGCGGCAACGATCCTCTCCATCGTGTCGGGGAACGTCGGTATCGGGTTGGTAAGCGGCGGCAGTCTGACAGGGTCGACAGTCGATCTTAGCTCCTCGGGTGGCGTCAACGAGGCTCCGGGCGCAACGATCACCGCTGGGACATTACAAAGCAGCGATGGGATAAGCGGCGGTGCAGCCACACTGGCCGGTACCGGGAACGCGATCGCGGCTCTTGGGAACTTCGCCGTGGACGGTAATGCGTTCAGCTTGTCCGACACCGGCCCGCTTTCGGTGGATGGGGCCGTCAGCGCGAGCAGCGTCACCATCGGCGGCGCCGCGGGCAGCACGCCTTCCGGGATCACTTTGACCGGCAATGGCAGCATCGCCGCACCAACGATCACACTGAGTGCCGCCAGCAGCGGCATCGCCCTCGATAGCGGCGCGGTGCTGGGCGAGACAGGCGCCACCATTGATCTGGCATCCGCCGGCGGGATTAGCGAGGACGCTGGTGCGGTCATCATCGCGGCCACGCTTGGCAGCCTCGACAGCATCACCGGCGGCGCGGTGACGCTTGCGGGCACCGGCAACTCGATCGCTGACCTCGGCGACTTCACCGTCGCCGGTAACGGCTTCAGTCTGTCCGACCAAGGATCTCTCGATATCACTGGATTGCTCAGCGC
>JASHQG010000723.1 GCA_030037665.1 Acetobacteraceae bacterium | reverse complement strand
ACCGTTGAGGCACCAGCGTGACAGGGCGTTGGCGCTCAATAGCAAAGGTGCCTGAAGCCGTACTGCCTGATCCCACAGCGCGCCGGGGCGAAGTGCTGGGACGCCAAGCATAAAGTTGAAACGGTCCTGGCGCGCGATGTTGGCGGCGGTGAGGATCACGTGGCGTCTTCTGCTGTTGTCCGGACCCACACCGCCGGGTCGGCGCCCCGGGGTGCCCCACCCGAGCAGCCTATTCGGCTGCGACAATCGCTGACGGGTCGGCATCCTCTGTCAGATCGACTGCCACAACTCCAGCTAAAACTTCGCGGGCTAGCGGCAGGTCTAGGTCGTGCTCCCAGGCGCCAATCACCACTGCGGCTACACAGTTGCCGATTAGGTTGCCGAGGGCACGGGCCATGCCAATGAACCAGTCGATTGACAGCACCAGTACCAGTCCGATTGCCGGGATGGCCGGCACCACATTCAGCGTCGCCGCGAGAATGACGATGGCCGACCCCGGCACGCCATGCGCACCTTTCGAGGTTACCAAAGAGATGCCCAGAACCAACATGAGGTCGCCGAAGGACAACGGCGTGTTTGTCGCCTGAGCGATAAACACTGTCGCCAGCGTCAGGTAGATGCTGAAGGCGTCAAGGTTAAACGAGTAGCCCGTGGGCACCACCAGCCCGACGACGGATGGCTTGACGCCCATTCGTTCCAGCTTGCGCATGATTTGCGGCAGTACCGCATCCGACGACGCCGTCGCCAGCACAATGGTCAGTTCCTCACGCAGGTAGTTGAGGAACTTGATGATGCTGAGGCCCGCCATCACGCGCATGATGGTGCCCAGCACCACGAGAACGAAGAAGGCAACGGCAAACCAAAACAGCGCCACCAACCATGCCAGTTCCTCCAACGAGTGAACGCCATACTGGCCGACCGTGTAGGCGACCGCGCCGAGCACACCGAACGGTGCGACGCGGACGATCAGCCCCATCGCACGAAACAGCACCTTGGACACATTGTCGATCAAGTCGGTCACGGGTTTCGCCGATTCGCCCACAAGCGCTAGGCTGATGCCGAAAATGATGGCGAAGAACAGCACTTGAAGCACGTCGTTGCGGGCGAGAGCATCAAACGAGGTGGTGGGTATGATGTTGAGGATAAATCCACCGAACCCGCCACTATGCAGTCTGGACGCATTGGCGGAATAAGTGCTGAGCGCTTTTGCGTCCAGATTTGCGGTGTTGATGTTCATGCCGACGCCTGGCCGCACAACGTAGGCGAGAAACAGGCCAACAGCCAGCGCAACGGTCGTCATTATCTCGAAGTACAGCAGCGCCTTGCCACCGACCCGCCCGACTTTCTTCAGATCGCCGGCACCGGCTATTCCATGCACGACGACGCAGAACACGATGGGCGCCACAATCATCGAGATTAGCTTGAGAAACGCGTCGGAGAAGAACTTGAGCCCGATCGCGAAGTGGGGAACTGCGACACCCAACACAATACCTAGTGCCAGGGCAAAGACCACTTGAATGAACAGCGATTTATAAAAGGGCTTACGGGCGGCGGGAGTGGGCGTGGGCATTATCGCGGGGCTCCTTATCAAGGTTGGTGCTTAAGCGGGGCGCGTTGATCCCGCGCTCATGGGAGCGAGCTTGAGTGCTTGCCGTAGATCGAGCAGGGGGTCGTTATCGATGCGCTTACTCAGGCCGGCCTCGACATGGCCGATATGCGCCGCCATAAGCGCCGCGGCGCGCTCGAGGTCGCCGGCTGCCAGGACGTCGACGATCTCCTGGTGTTCGTCGCAGGATGCCGTGGCATCATGGGTGGACTGATAAAGCGCAGAAATCAGCACCGTGCGCGCCGTCAGGTCGCGCAAGATGTCGGCCAAGATGCGGTTGCCCAGAGCTTCCACCAAGCAAACATGAAAATCACCCAGCAGATAGCTCCGAGCACCAACATCGTCTCCGGCAATGGCAGCACGTTCCTGCACGATGTGATCTTTCAGGGCCGTGAGTGCATCGGGGGGCATGGCCGAGACAGTACGCAGGATGCCCATTTCAATGGCACTGCGTGCCTGGAACGCCTCTCTCGCCTCTTCTATCGACGGCTCCACGACGAACCAGCCACGGCGGGAGCTGACCTGAACCATGCCCCGTGTCTCTAGCCGAATGAGCGCTTCGCGGACGGAGGTGCGTGATGTGGCGAACAACGTCGCTAGCGACTTTTCACCCAAGCGGGTACCAGCTCGAATACGGCCCGAGAGAATGGCGTCCACGACGACGCGGTCGATGGAAGGGTTGTCGCTCAAGTCTGTTCGCCAGAGTTGTTCGGCAGGCTTGTATGCAAGGCTCGTACCGGCGGGCCGCGAGTGGTTTTGCACACCGGTTCTGACCGGTTGCTGGTTGACAGGGCGAGCTCTGGCAGCTGCGCCCGCTCGACGCCCAGCCGGATGCTGCGAGCCGTGCGTGGTTGGCGACTGATGTCGCTGCACCGTTAATTCGTTCTGGCAGACCTTAATGAACTCAGGGAGTTACGCGGATCGCCAAATTGCGACTCGTACCGTTAATTCCTGGACTCCCCCGCGCACTTGCTCGTTAATCTGAGATTGGCTGGCCGGTCGGCTCTACGGGGAACGTGGATGGCCTGCCATGAGTACTGGCCCACGGAGACATGGCCAGCAGCACCACCCACGACGGAAGCAAGCGCAGCGTCGACGAGGCACCAGGGCGACCGATTCCAGTGGACCGCAGTCTCACAATTGGCGTGAACCTGACATCGGGCGCGGTTGCCGGGGACCTGGTATTGCGAGCAGCGTTTCGATGCCGTGGATCTCACGGAGGAGCTGCATAATCCGTGGTTTGAACTCCGGCTCGTGGGCGACTGCCGCAGCGAGGTAACGGGACCAGGTGGCCTTGTCCCAGCTTGAACGGTCGTCCATGCGAGTCCGGCCGCGGGACGCGTAAGCTTCGGACGCTGCGACCCAGCGGGTTTCGAGGCTTGCGATCGCCGCGCGTTTGGCAGCCAGTGCATCGCGCAACCGCGTGGGACTGACTGTCAGGGAGGGCACGCCGGCGGGCGACAGGAGACAGGGCGTCACGGCGTGCCCCCCCGTCGGTGACGGTGACAGATGGGTCATGGCGGGTCCTCGGCGGTGAGTGGAGAGAATGCCCGGTGAGTCTTTTCAACCAGGGCCAGTCAGATCTCCGGCGTGCCGGCGCAGTGTTGGTATGTTCGGGCGGGCACGAGCCGTCGGTGCGGCCGACGCGAAGTCGCATTCGTGAGTGTCCGCTGTTCCCCTGTTTCGAGTGCTACTGGGTCTTCCTTACGAAGTGGGAAGACAGCGGCTCGGGGATAAAGCGGCGGCGGTGCGTGGCGCGCCGCCGGCCAGCTGAGTCCACGCTGACCGGCGTGCGGTTCACGGCGAGACGCTTCTAGGCGTTTTCCAGATCGGCGGTGTCGTGGTCCGGATCATCATCCCAGTTGCCGTATTCGCGGGACCGGTTGCGTCGCTCCTGATCGGCGGCGACTTCAGCCTCGGTGAGTCGAAAGAGCGCGTTGGGATGGACGTATGTGGAGCCGTCGAGGTGCTTGATCAGGGCGGCACGGGTGTCTTTCACGCGTACCTCGACGCGCACGCCGGCTGCTTCCGCGGCTTTCTCAAGTGCTGCGCGCGACAGACATTTCAGGAATTCATCGGTGGCCATGTTGGGAAGATGTCGGGAGGCCCCGATTGCCTCCGCAGCGATCCTCGCAGCGGTGCCGGAGTTGGACATGTTGTCGTGGCAGGACAACACGGCGGTGAGCATTGTTCGTGCCGTTGTTCGGATACGGTCAAGGTCGGACGTGAGTACTCCGCCTTCGGTT
>JASHQG010000722.1 GCA_030037665.1 Acetobacteraceae bacterium | reverse complement strand
CGTGCCGGCGCGATGGCGGCTTCCATTATCGGTATGCGGCCGGCAGCCAGCTGTTGGTTGGCCAGCCCGCCATCCGGGTGGCGGCGCCGCTGCCCGACGCTTCTGTCTCCTGTCACCGCGGGCGTCGCCAAGGCCAAGGACGCGCCGGCCCATGTCGAGAGTTTGGGCATCCTCCGGGCGATCCCCGTCGTCACCGTCACTGCCTGACCGGGCTGTTCGTGGCACCTGGCTCTGAGCGCAACGATTTGGGGCCAGTTTGTGGCGGCCTCGCCTCGCGCATGTCTTTGAAGCACGAACTCCTGGCGGTGCGGCGGGCCGCTCCGCCATTCATGGCGCGGCGGCGTCCAGCGGGTCAGCCGCGGTGGTCGAGACCGATGTCGAGCACCGTGGCGCTGTGCGTCAGCCAGCCGATCGACAACAGGTCAACGCCGGTCGCGGCGATCGCCGGGGCGGTGTCGGGACGGAGCCGGCCCGAGGCCTCGGTGATTGCGCGGCGATCGACCAGGCGAACGGCTTCGCGCAGCAGATCGGGACCCATGTTGTCGAGCAGCACGGCATCAACCCCGAGGGACAGTGCTTCCGCGAGCTGGGCGAGCGTGTCGACCTCCAGTTCGATCTTCACCAGGTGGCCAACGCCGGCGCGGGCGCGCTCGATGGCGGGACGAACGCCGCCGGCGATGGCGACGTGGTTGTCCTTGATCAGCACCGCATCATCCAGGCCGAAGCGGTGGTTGGAACCACCGCCAACGCGCACCGCGTATTTCTGCGCGAAGCGCAGCCCTGGCATGGTCTTGCGGGTGCAGACGACCGCAGCCCTGGTGCCGACGATCGCATCGACGATGCCGCGGGTGGCCGACGCGACGCCGGAGAGATGGCAAAGGAAGTTCAGCGCGGTACGCTCGGCGGTGAGGATGCCGCGGGCGGGGCCGCGGATAATCGCGATCAGAGCGCCGGGCGCGAGGCGGCTGCCGTCGGGGCGCTCGACGATTGCCTCGATGGCGGGATCGATCAGGCGAAACGCGGTCAGCGCGAAGTCGAGACCGGCAACCACGCCCGACTGGCGCGCGATCAGCGCCGTTTCCGTGCGGGCGGAAGCGGGGACGATCGCGTCGGTCGTCAGGTCGCCGGCGCGTCCGAGATCTTCGAGAAGGGCAGCGCGAACCGAGGGCTCGACCATGACGTGCGGCAGCGCCGGACACGGCACCCGCGACTGTGCCGTTGCGCCCTCGCGCACCCCGACCTCTTCCACACGCAGCGCCGAAGGCGTGTGCGCTGCGGCCATTACTTCACCTCCAGCATGCGCTCAACAGCGCGGCGGGCGCGCATGGCGACTGCCGGATCGATGGTCACCTCGTGTTTCATCTCCTCCAGTGCCAGGCGGATGTTGCCCAGCGTGATGCGCTTCATGTGCGGACAGAGATTGCAGGGGCGGACGAAGTCCACCTGAGGATGATTGACGGCGACATTGTCCGCCATGGAGCACTCGGTCAGAAGCACCACGCGTCCTGGCTGCTCGCGCGCCACGAACCCGGACATGTCCGCCGTCGAACCGGTATAATCCGCCTCTGCGATCACCTCGGGCGGGCACTCGGGATGGGCGAGGATCGTGACACCCGGATAGTCGCGCCGCAAGGCGCGGACCTCCGCGCCGGTGAATCGCTCGTGGACCTCGCAATGCCCGGCCCACGCGATGATCTTTACGCTGGTCTGCGCTGCGACGTTCTTCGCCAGGTATTCGTCGGGGAGCATGATCACCTCGGGCGTCCCGAGGGACTCGACAATCTTCTTCGCGTTCGCCGAGGTGCAGCAGATGTCGGATTCGGCTTTCACCTCAGCCGAGGAATTCACATACGTCACCACCGGCGCGCCGGGATAACGCTGCCGCATCAGCCGCACATCGGCCGCGGTGATCGACGCCGCCAGGGAGCACCCGGCGCGGGTGTCGGGGATGAGAACGGTCTTGGTGGGGTTCAACAGCTTCGCCGTCTCTGCCATGAAATGCACGCCGGCCAGCACGATCACGTCCGCATCGACCTTCATCGCCTCGCGCGCGAGAGCGAGGCTGTCGCCGGTAATGTCGGCAACACAATGGAAGATCTCCGGCGTCATGTAGTTGTGGCCGAGGATCACCGCGTTGCGCCGGCGCTTCAGCTCCAGGATGGCCTCGATGTCATCGGCGAAGACCGGCCACTCGATCGGCGGGATGACGCGGCTGACGCGCTGGTAGAGCGGCGCCGTCCGGGCGACGGAGGCAGCAGCGGACATGATTTCTCTCCCCTGTGGGATATGCTCTATATGAGCATTATAGGCGCTTATGCTAGGGGTGAGCATAAAGTTGTCAAGCCCGACCGGTGCGGGGGCGGTCCCCTGCCACCCGTTGCGCCGTTGCGCAGTCTGGTCCGGCAGCATGGCCAACGTAACAACCGTCGCTCGCTCGCGCAGAGTTCGGCGGGGCGTTCGCGGCATGCTGCCGGCCTGGGGAGGGTCCAGGCGGAACCCGGCTGTCACCGTGTTAGAGCCACTGCCGGAACTGAGCAGTCGGGCTGTGCGAACCGTTGCCACCGACCGCCATACGCGAACCGTGGACCGACGCCCCGGCGACCCGATTGCCGCCGGTGCGGTCCGATGCTCCGACCGTGCGGCCTAATCGTCGGCCGGGTGGATGGGCCACGAGACCACCGGCCAGACGCGCCGCGTTGCACGGCGGTGGCGAGATCGCACGCCGGCATCGCGATCACGCCCGGGCGGCTGCCGCCCTGATAACGTGCGCTTCCGCGCGGCGCCCACGGCAGCCGGCGCGTGGGGGTGAGCCATCATCGACGCGAGTTTGCGCACGGTGAACCGGTCGGTGATCGTCAGGACCTGCACCGCTGCACGGGTGATCTCAATCAG
>JASHQG010000721.1 GCA_030037665.1 Acetobacteraceae bacterium | reverse complement strand
GCGAGCAGCGACAAAGCCAGGCCGCGTTTCGTGGCGTCTTCGCCCGGCGCGAGCGTCAATGCGCCACGGAATGCCTGCTCGGCGCGCATCGGCTCATTCATGTCGAGGAACGCCTCGCCCATGCGCTGCAAATTGTGCGAATCGCTCGGGTCCGCCTGGTAGGCGGCGCGATAGAGCTTGACCGCCCCGGACGGGTCACCGCCGCGAGACATGTCGTCGCCAAGCCGCGTCAGCATGGACGTTCGCTGATCGGAACTCACCGAGGCCGGGGCAGGTGGCGGTGGCGGTGTCTGTAGCCGCGGTCCGCTGCATGCTGTGCAAAGCGCCAGACAGGCAGCGGAAACAGCAGGAAGCCGCATGTGATTCATTGTCGAGGCTTGCCCGAAAAAGGATCGGGAATCAATCTGGCCGACATCGCGGTTGCAGCGCTGCTCTATCAAACCGCTGCGATGACGCGGGTCGTTGTCATCAAAGTTTCCCACGGCTCACACGCTGATTTCTTGATCCGCAATCGTCCGCTACGCTTTGCTGTTCTGCTGGGAGAGGTCACATGCAGCTTGGTGAAACAGCCGATGCCGCGGCATTGATCGGCCGCGCCGAGGCCGCTTTGGTGCAAGGCGATTTTGTGTCCGCAGCTGCCACCTACGATGCCGCGTTGGCCGTCTTACGGGCGCACGATGAACCGGCGGCAGTACGGGCCCTGGTCGGACGTGGCTGGGCGTCGCATGGACAGAATGACGACCATGCCGCGCTCAAGTCGCACGAGGCGGCGCTTGCCACACAACGGCGCATTGCACCCGATGCGACCGCGGCGATCTGCACGATCCGCCGGGGCATCGGCGCGGCCTTGCTCGCGTTAGGCCGCCTCGAGGAGGGAAAAGAGCAATACCAGCAGGTGTTGGCGCTGCAACGCGATTTGCTGGACGAGACCGATCCGCAGATGGCCGAGACGCTGAGCATCCTGGGTGAGACGACAGCGCGCCAGCAGCACTACGCCGAGGCGCGGCATTACCAGGAAGCGGCGCTCGGGATATTGCGGATCGTCTGTCCGCCGGATGCGCCCGAAATCGCCACGGCACTGACGAACCTTGGCGTGTCGCTGTTCCGCCTCGGTTCGCAACCGGAAGCCGAGCGCTGCCTGCGCGAGGCATTGGCGATCGATCCCAATCTGCTGCTGGCGGCCGAGAATCTGATCCACGTGCTCTATCAGCAGGGGCGCACCGAGGAAGCCCACGTGCTGGCTGCCGAGAAGTACCGCCGGCAGAGTTTCGTGGTGCAGCCGATCCCGGCGCGCCCGAGCGGCACACTCCTGGTGCTGTGGTCACTGGATGGCAATATTCCCAAGCACCATCTGCTGGCCCGGCTGCCGCTGGTGACTGTCGACTGGCATATCGAATATTCGAGCGACGCGCACGAACGGCAATTGCCGCCGTATGACCTCGTGTTCAACCTGATCGGCGACGCAGACGAGGGCGCCGCGGCATTGGCGTGCGCCGCGGCATTCGAGGAGCGGTGCGCGGTGCGGCTTCTGAATGAGCCACGCAAGGTGGAGCGCACGCGCCGGCATATGATTCCCGATCTGCTTGGCGGTATCGACGATCTGGTCATCCCGCGTGTCGCGCAACTCCCCGCCGCCGCGCTGAGAAGTCCCGCGCGCCAGGAGTTGCTGACGGGTGCCGGCCTCGGTCTGCCGTTGTTGCTGCGCAGCGCCGGAAAGCATGGTGGTGAAACGCTGGAACGGGTCACGACCGAGCAGGAATTGGCAGAACACTGCTCATCGCTTCCCGCCAACGACACGGTGTATGCGACAGCCTATCACGAATATCGATCGCCGGATGGGTTTTACCGGAAGTACCGGGCGATTTTCGTCGGCGGGACGCTGTTTCCATACCACCTGGCCATTTCGCCGCACCGGGTCGTGCATTATTTTTCTGCCGAGATGGAGACCCATCCCTGGAAACTGGATGAGGAGCTGGCCTATCTCGCGAATGCCAGCGCGGTTCTGGGTGAGCGCGCGACGGCCGCGCTGAACGCGATCGGGCGGCGGATGGGCCTCGATTATTGCGGGGTTGATTTCTCCCTTTTGCCGGACGGGCGCGTGTTGCTGTTCGAGGCGAACGCAACCATGCTGGTGCACCCGGAAGACGAGTATGGCGTGCTCGGACGCAAGAACCCGTACGTCGCCCGGATCCTCGGCGCATTTGACGATCTGATCTGGCGCAATCTGCCTGCGGCCAGGCGGTGGCCTCTGGCGTCAGCGGCGCAACCGATGCTGGCCTGACGGTGCCGCCGCAGTCGCTCCAAACAGCGACTCGGCGGCGTTGAGGACCTGCAGCTGATAGCGCTGATGCAGGAGCGGGGTGTGCGAGTGATAATCGCCGATGGCCCGCATCAGATCACCCTGGTCCTGATCGAGGTAGGTGCGCAGGATCGCACCCGCGGCCGAAATATTGAAGCAGGGATCCGCCAACAGGCGCGTTCGCATTGTCGCCGTGTCGGCATGCATCACGCCGGCGATCGCCGGCAGCCACCGCGTATTGACCTGCATCACGCCAAGATCGTCGGAACCGTCACGGTTGTGGCTGACCAGGCCGACCCGACCGCCTTCGACGGCGGCGATGGACGGCAGAACACGCGGCGGCAGCTTGTCGAGGGAAGCCACAAGCGCCATGCAGGCAAGAAATGGAACTGTCATAATTCTCAACGCTATTGATTATCTTCAGCCGGTTGCCGTCGCCAGTCTTGATGTGACGGCTCGCTTGCATGTGAAGCGAAATCATGTGGTGCGCTTGGTAAGTTGTGCGCGGTTCGAGGCAATCGATCCCGGAACTTTCTCGCGCACTGACCAAGGCGACGGAGGAGCTGTGGTATGCTGATCGGTCCAGACGGAGAGAGCGCGGCGCCACCCCCACCCAAGCCGCATCCAGCCTCTCAGAGCAGTTCCGGATCGCATGGCACGTCGACGCCGACAACAGCATCGCAGTCTTCCTCCCCTGCCACATCTTCGTCATCGGCAGAGGCGACCGCATCGGCGCAACGCTTCAATCAGGCTGTGCAACAGGCTCTGGCAGCGCGGGCCCAAGCTGAGGGGCAGCCACCCTGGACGCATGGGTACGAGCAGGCGACGATTGTCCGGCCTGGTGATACGCTTTATGGTATTGCCACTCAGCATGGCGACACGCTGCCAGCCGAAGAGGCGGACAACGCCCAGATCAGCGACCCGAACCTGATCCACGCCGGCGAGGCGGTGTTTTCGCCAGGCCGCGATCCGGTCAGCCCGGCGACCACGGCGCTGATCCAGGACGCCGAACGGTCCGGCTCGCAGCAGGCCTGGGCAAAAGCCCAAGCCGGCATTGAGACCGATCTGCGTGCGCAGGGACAGAACAAGCTGCAGCCGGACAAGGTGGTGCAGCCGACGGTGCACGCGCTCGACGCCTGGGCGACCGGCAACAACAAGCTGCGCCAGGCGACAGAGAACGCCTTCAAGGCCGCCGACAGCCAATGGCAGAGCGAAGGCGTCACCAGCCAGCAGATCGCGCCGATCCTTGAGGATCGCGCCGCGGCGGTACGGGACGACAACGCGCTCTTGCATCTGCGCTCCCCGGTCAACCGCGCAATCGTGCAGGGCGAGCAGCAGCAGGCCACTGCGGCCTGGTCGAAGGTGCAAGCGGACACGCAACACTGGCTGCAGAGCAGCATCGGCCTGAAGGCTTTTCCCGAGGATACGGCCGCGGCGCGGGTGAAGCAGCTTGATGCGCTGCATCCGGGAGACCGGAACTTCGCTGCGGCGAATCAGAGAGCGTTGCACGCGGCGACCGAGACCTGGAATGCGCTCGGCATCACACATGCCAAGCTCGATCCGGTGATAAAGGCCTATAGCGGCTATGAGGCCGCGGTACAACAACGTCAACAGGCGCTCAGCAATCCGCATCTGCACAACGAGGAGCCGGACGCGCAGGCGTTGGTCAACCAGCCGGTCAATGCAGCTGAGCACCGGCTGCAGGCCGCGATCGAGCTGCAACTGACCGACGCCAGCAAGGGCGCCGGCTCGCCGCAGCAGGCCGCGCAGGCGATGCTGCAGCGCGCGGGGATTCTGCGGATTGTTGGGCCGCAGACCGACGCTTTCAAGGATGCCGTCGATGCAGCAAACAATGATGTGCAGGTCAACCAACCGGCAAACGAGGTGGCGGCCGCGTATCGCCGCGGCGGTGCTCAGGCCGCGTCGCAGGCTTTGGTGAAAGCAACAGAGGACGCGGCACCAGGCTACGCCGGCCAAATCATTGGAGCGAGCCGGCCCACCATCGACAGGATTGCCTCCGATCTCAACAGCATGACGCGGAACGGCGCCCCGCTGGCGAACCTCGGGCAGTTCAGCACTATTTATGGTAATCTTTCAGAGGCAGTCGAGCAGACGGATCACGGCCCCAATGTGGGCGGGCTGAGCAACGAGACCAAAAACGCAGCCAGTGTGGTCGCCGACGCACTGGCGTCGCGCATCAGTTTCAACCAGACACCCGCTTCGGCCTTTGGCCCCCCCAACGACGCCGCCCCCATGCTGGCAAATTCGGTGCAGGACGCGGTCGGCAACCGGCAAGGCGCCAGCCTGTCGCTCGCGCTCGGGGCGGCGCTGCGGCAGCGTGGTCAACGGGACGCCGCCGAAGAGGTGGTTGAAGGCGCAGCGCAGGGTTACGACGAGCTGAAAACCCGAACCGATACCGACGTGCAGAGCTTCGCGAAGGTGACGGCCAATCTTGAACAATTGCGGACGTCCTGGGCGCCATTCATGACCAACGCGCAGTTGAGCGCGGCGACCGAGGGATACGCGCGGCGCAATTCCGGCTTTGTACAGCAGTTCGGCGAGACGCTGACCCAGGTGCAGCAGGACGGCACCGCCATCGTTCAGGCGCGCCAGGCCTTTTCCGGCTATCGGTCGGACCTGAACGGGCTGAGCCACCGGACAGACCTCCTGAATGCCGCGAACCACCTGACCGGGCATGACGCGAGCAGCTACTTTGCCGTCCAGGAGAGCGGTCAGGTGAC
>JASHQG010000074.1 GCA_030037665.1 Acetobacteraceae bacterium | reverse complement strand
GACGCCGAGATCGACGATTGGATTCGCGGCAACGGTCAGACGGCGCATCACCCCGCCGGCACCTGCCGCATGGGCATCGACGAGGATGCGGTGGTCGACGGCGAATTGCGAGTGCGCGGCGTCGACCGGCTGCGCGTCGCCGATTGCTCGGTCATGCCGCAGGTCGTGGGATCCAACACCAATGCGCCCACGATCATGATCGCAGAGAAAGCCGCGGACATGATCCTGGCGGATGCCTAACGCCGGGCCCCCTCCGGCCAATGTTACGCGGCGCCGGCCGCGGCCAGCCGTCTGCGTCGAGGCCGCCGCCCTTGTCCCTCCCCGCCCGCAACGCTAACTCGACACGAACCCACCGCAGCAAGGAATCAAGCCCATGGCGCAGACGCCCCGCCCGGTGATGCTGGTGATCCTCGACGGCTTCGGCGCGCGCGATGCGACCGAGGATAATGCCGTCCGTCTCGCCAAGACCCCTACCTTCACGCGTTTGTGGCAGGCCTGCCCGCACGCCTTCCTGCGAACCTCGGGCCGTGACGTCGGCCTGCCGGACGGGCAGATGGGCAACTCCGAGGTCGGCCACATGAACATCGGCGCCGGCCGCGTGGTGAAGCAGGAACTGGTACGCATCGGCGACGCGGTGGCGGACGGCAGCCTGGCGAAGTCCGCACCGTTGGTCGGGTTTATCGACAAGCTGCGCGCGTCGAAAGGCACCTGCCACCTGATGGGCCTGGTGTCGCCGGGCGGCGTGCATTCGCATCAGGACCACGCTGTGGCCCTGGCACGCATTTTGAGCGACGCCGGTGTACCGCCCGTCGTGCACGCCTTTACGGACGGCCGCGATACGCCGCCGCAATCCGCCGCCGATGACCTGGCCATGCTGCAGAAGGCGCTGCCCGATGACGTGCGCATCGCGACCGTGATCGGTCGCTACTACGCCATGGACCGGGACCGACGCTGGGACCGCGTCGCCAAGGCGTACGCGGCCATCGCCGAAGCGGAAGGCACGCACGCTGCCGACCCGTTCGCCGCGATCAAGGCGGCGTATGCAGAGAAGAAGTTTGACGAGTTCATCCCGCCGGCGGTGATCGGCGACTACAACGGCATGCACGACGGCGACGGAATCCTCTGCTTCAATTTTCGCGCGGACCGGGTGCGCGAAATCCTCTCCGCTCTGCTCGATCCCGCGTTCGATGGGTTCCCGCGCCGGCGCGTGATCAAGTTCGCCGCCGCGGTCGGCATGACACACTATTCCGACCAGCTCGCCCGCTTGCTCGGCGTGTTGTTCCCGCCGGAAAGGCTCGACCATATCCTGGGCCAGGTCGTTGCGGATGCCGGCAAGACACAGCTCCGCACCGCGGAGACAGAGAAATACGCGCATGTCACGTATTTCCTGAATGGCGGCGAAGAGACGACGTTTAAGGGCGAGGATCGCATCATGGTCCCCTCCCCCAAGGTCGCGACCTACGACCTCAAGCCCGAAATGTCGGCCGCTGAACTGACCGACAAAGCGGTGGCGGCGATCGACAGCGGTAAATACGACCTGATCGTGCTGAACTACGCCAATCCTGACATGGTCGGCCACACCGGCAGTCTGCCGGCGGCAATCAAGGCGGTCGAGACGGTCGACGCCGGGCTTGGCCGCATCGTCGAGGCGGTGCGCAGGCAAGGCGGCGCTCTGTTGGTCACCGCCGACCACGGCAACTGCGAACTGATGAAGGACCCGGAAACCGGCGGCCCGCATACCGCCCACACCACCAACCCTGTGCCGGTGGTGCTGATGGGCAGCGGCGCGGGTGCCATCGGGGACGGCATCCTCGCCGACGTGGCGCCGACGCTGCTGGAGCTGATGGGCCTGCCTCAGCCACGCGAAATGACCGGGCACACGCTGATCCGCCACGATGCGGCGCGCGCTGCGGAATAGCGTTCTCGCCGCCCTGATCGTGATTCCGACCGCCGCATGGCCGGCGCCGTCGCGCAAGGAAACCGTTACCAAGGAAAAGGCAGAGCAAGCGGAACGCCAGCGTGCAGCCGAGCTGGCGGCGCAGAAGGAGGCCGCGGCCCGTGCCGCCGCCGCCAGCACGCGGGCGGACGCGCTGACCCGGCAGCGGATCGAGGCCGCGGCAAATCTGCGGAACGCGGAGGACGCCACCGAAGCCGCAGCGGTCCGCATGGACACGCTGATCCATGAACGCCGCGAGGCCGCGGCAAAGCTCGCCGCGCGTGCCAAGGCGATGCAGCCGCTGTTGCCGCTGATCGAGCGCCTCTCGCTCTTTCCCGCCGAAACGATGCTGGCGGTGCCGACACCACCCGATCAGACGATCCGCGCTGTCATGGTGCTGCACGGCATCGCGCGCCAATTGCAGCAGGACGCGGAGGCGCTGCGCGCGGAGCAAGCAAAGCTGGATGCCGCGACCCGGGCGGAACAGGCGGAGGCGCCGGAACTGGCGGCGGCAGAGGCGGCGCAACAGCGCGAGGAGGCGGCGCTCGATCAGCAGATTGTCGCCGCCCAGGCAGACCGCCAGCAAGCACAAGCCGACGCCGATGCCGCCGCCGCGCGCGCCGCCGCCCAGGCCGGCCGGGCGGCCACGTTGCGGGTCATGCTCTCGGAGCTCGAGGCGCGCAGAGCAGCGGCGGAGGCAGAGGCGCGCGAGGCCGCGGAACGCGCACTGCGTCGCCGGAACCTGAGGCAGGCAGAGGCCGCTCAGCGCAGCGCGAAAGCGCTCGCGGTGGCAGGAAGCGCCGGCACCATGGCATCGGCGGCAGTCCCGTCGCGGCAACTTACCGCGCCGGTCGTTGGCAGCGTGTTCCGGTCATGGGGCGATCCGACCGACGCCGGGCCAGCCACCGGTATTTCCTATCACACGGCGCCGTCGGCGCGCGTGGTCTCGCCGTGCAGCGGGCGGGTGGATTTTGCCGCGCCGTTCCGCAGCTATGGTCAGCTGCTGATCGTCGATTGCGGCGGCGGCTACCGCGCCGTGCTGGCAGGGTTCGACCGGCTGAATGCGACTGTCGGCGAGCGCGTGTCGCAGGGCGAGCCGGTTGGTGTGATGCCGGGCTGGGTGCCCGGCAGCAGCGAGCGGCCGTCACTCTATGTCGAGCTGCGCCACGGTGGCACGCCGGTCAATCCGGGGCCGTGGCTCAAGGCGGCGAGTTGATAACTGCAGCCGTCGTCGGGCGGATTTTCGGTTCTCTCAAGCAACCTCGTCCGGTGTGTGCGCTTTCTCCGCGGCCGGCGGTTGCGGGGCGCGGCCGACGGCCTCGGGTTCGACCACTGGCTTTGGCTCCACAACCAGCAGGAACTGGTGCGACATCGCGGCATAGACCGGCTCTTTGCAGATCAGGCGCGATGCGAGCGTTCCCAGAATCGCCGCGACGCCGACCGGCACAGTCATTGCCGGATTGCTCGTCATTTCGATGACGATCGCC
>JASHQG010000720.1 GCA_030037665.1 Acetobacteraceae bacterium | reverse complement strand
CCGCCATGCCGGCGGCGGATCTGACGGCGAACGCCGTGCTGAATGGCCAGAGTGCGCGCATCGATACCCGGCTGACCATCGGTGCAGCGCTTCTGACCGTGGCAGGAACTGCGCCTATGGGCGCCGGCGCCATGGATTTGACTGCCAATCTGCGGAATCTGCCGGCAAGCCTCGCGAGTGTGGCGGATCCGTCGCTGCACGCGAGCGGCACCATCGCCGCCAATGCGCGCCTGACGGGTACGACGGCGCGGCCGCAGGGAACGATACGGCTGACCGCCTCGGGCGTGCGCGTCGCGAGTGGTCCGGGCGCCGCCATGCCGGCGGCGGATCTGACAGCGAACGCCGTGCTGAATGGCCAAAGCGCGCGCGTCGATACCCTGCTGAATGTGGGCCCGTCGCATTTCACGATGACCGGAACTGCGCCCTTGGGTGCCGGCGCTCTGGATCTGCGCACCGCCGGACGGATCGACCTCGCCATGCTCGATCCGGTGTTGACCGCCGAAGGCCGGCGCGTACGTGGTATTTTGACGCTGGATACGACAATCCGTGGCACCACCACGGCGCCGCTTGTCGCCGGTACCGTGCGATTGGCGCGTGGCGGAGCCGACGACTTCACCCAGGGTATGCATCTTTCAGACATCGCGGCGGAGCTGCGCGCCGACGGCCAGCGCCTGCAGCTGGTGCAGTTCAGCGGCCGCGCGGGTCCGGGAACTCTGAGCGGCAGTGGCACAATCGATCTGCGACCGCCGATGCCGGTACATCTGCAGTTTGTCGCCTCCAACGCGGAACCGATCGCCAGCGACATCGTCAGCGCACGCCTCGATTCTCGGCTGACCATCGCCGGTGACGTATCGGGTACCGTGTTGGTCGACGGAACGGTTTTTGTGCGGCAAGCCAACGTGCAGGTGCCGGAGAAACTGCCGGCCTCAGTGGTGACCTTGCCGGTGCGCTTTGCGGGTGCGCCACCACCGCCGAAGCCGGCAGCGGGTCAGGCGGGTCAGGCGACGTCGACGAATATCGCGTTGCATATCACCGTCAACGCACCCCAGCAGGTGTTCATACGCGGCCGCGGCCTCGACGTGGAGCTTGGGGGGCGGATCCAGGTCGGCGGAACAGCGACGTCGCCGCAGCTGACCGGTGGGCTGCAAATGCGCTACGGCACCCTGAGCGTGGTCGGCCAGACATTGACGTTTTCGTCCGGGACGATCGAATTCACTGGTGCGAGCCTCAGCAATCCGGCGATCGACCTGGTGGCGACGGAGTCCACGAGCACGACCGTTGCAACGCTGACCGTGAGCGGCAGTGCACAGAATCCGAAGATCACACTCTCCAGCGTGCCACAGTTACCGCAGGATGAAATCCTCGCCGCGCTGTTGTTCCAACAGAGCACCGGCAGTCTCAGTCCGTTCCAGATTGCCGAAATCGGCGCGGCGCTGGCGTCGTTCTCCGGTGCGACGTCGGGGATGGGCGATCCACTGGACAATATGCGCAAATCGCTGGGACTGGACCGGCTGGGTGTCGGCACCTCGGCGAACGGCGCACCAACGGTGCAGGCCGGGCGTTATGTCGCGCGCGGCGTCTATGTTGGCGCGCAGCAGAGCGCCACGGGAAGCGGCACGCAAGCGATCGTGCAGATTGACCTTGCCAAGGGATTGAGGCTGCAGACGACCGCCGGCACCGGATCGACGACGGCAACCGGCGCTTCGAGCGGGGGTGATGCGGCAAGTGTCGGACTCACGTACCAATTCCAATATTGAAGCAGGAGCTCTCACCAGCGCCGGACGGGAGCGGTGCCGAGGCGCCTGCTCGCCCGAGGAGAAGGAGGCCCGGTTCCCTCCGTTGCGCCGTCAACTGCCGCTGTGCGGACGAGTTGCATGCGTGGCGCTGGTCGCGCGCTCCGGATCCCCGTAGCCTGGCGGCATGACCGCCGCCACCATTGCCCGACTCCGGGTCAAGCTTGATGACGTTGAACCGGTTGTCCTGAGACGGATTGAGGTGCCGCTGACAATCCGCCTGGATCGCCTGCACCTGGTGCTCCAGGCGGCGATGGGGTGGTCCAACAGTCATCTCTATGAGATTCGTGCCCGTGACGTCGGCTGGGGCACGCCTGATCCATACTACGATTTCGGTGACGGGCCGCTCGACGCCCGCAAGGCGCGGCTTGTCGATGTCCTGGAGGACGTCGGCGCCAGGTCGCTCACATACCTCTACGACTTCGGCGACGGCTGGGAACACTCTGTCCGTATTGAACGCTTCTTCAACGCCGTGCCCGGCCTCACCTACCCACGGCTGGTGGAAGCAGTCGGACGCTGTCCTCCCGAAGACGTGGGTGGACCATGGGGATACCGCAAATTCCGCGATGCGCTCGCTGATCCAAACGATGAGGAACATGATGAAACGCTGCAATGGATTGGCGACCACTTTGATCCCACCAACGCCAACGGCCGGATCCTCGCCGAGGCAGTCGACAGTCTCGCCCGGAAATGGACGCGCCGCGCGTCAACGCGTAAGCGCAGCTGACCCCTGGTCGTCGGCGGATGGATACGCAACGTCTCCGGCTGATGCCACAAAGGGTTCACAAACCTACCGCAGGCCGCCCTTGCGGCCGGCTTCGGCGGCGCGCTCGCGGTTCTGAGCGAAATTGCCCGGGTTGCGACCGGCGCCGCCGCCACCGCGGCTGTGTTCACCGCCCTTGCGGCCAGCGACGGCCGCACGCTGCGGGTCGTTGGCGAAATTGCCGCTGCTGTGCCGGCCGCCAAGATGGCCGGCGCGCGAGGCCTTCTCGCGATCCTCGGCGAAGTTGCCCGGATTGCCGGTGTGTCGTTGCTCTGCCATATCGCAGCTTCCTCTCGTCGATGACGCGTATGCGCAGCGGGAATGGCGTCCCCGTCGTTGACGTAACGACGTACGCAGGGCTCGGTTGTGTTCACAACTCGGGTGACAGCACGAGGCTGTGATGGGCACTTCTGTGGCGACGATCGGCGCTCTTGCTTTGTGACCGGCAACAGCCTGGATGTGCGGCACATACGCGGCCATGGCCGCGGCTAGGTGCCGAGCTTCGCCTCGATGCTGTCCCAGATCGCCGCTTCGATATTGATGCCGTCGAACCGGTCGATTTCCTGAATGCCGGTCGGCGACGTCACGTTGATCTCGGTCAGCCAGTCGCCGATGACATCGATGCCGACGAAGATCAGACCCTGCTGGCGCAGCGTCGGCCCGATCGCCGCACAGATCTCGCGGTCGCGCGCGGTCAGCGTGCATTTCTCCGGCCGCCCGCCAACATGCATATTGCTGCGCGCCTCGCCTTCCGCGGGCACACGGTTCACCACGCCCATCGGCGCGCCATCGACCAGAACGATGCGCTTGTCGCCCTTGCGCACGGCGGGTTCATAGCGCTGGAACATCAGGGGCTCGCGCGAACGGGCAAAGTGCATTTCCAAGAGGGCGGCGAGGTTTTCATCATCGCGCTTGATGCGGAACACACCGGCGCCACCGTTACCGAACAGGGGTTTGACAATAATGTCCTCATGCTCGAGGCGGAACGCGCGGATCGCTTCCAGATCCCAGGTAACAAGGGTCGGCGGCATCAGATCCGGAAAATGCGTGACCAACAGCTTCTCGGGCGCGTTCCGCACGGACGCGGGGTCGTTCACCACCAATGTGCGCGGATGAATGTGCTCCAGGAGATGCGTCGCCGTGATATAGGCCATGTCGAACGGCGGATCCTGCCGCATCAGCACAACATCCATTGATGCGAGATCGAGCGTGGCCATCTCGCCGAACTGGTAATGTGCGCCATGCTGGGGCCGCACCGTGACGGGATGGGCCCGCGCGGACAAACGCTCCTCGCGTCGGATTCCCTGGCGCACGACGCCCTCGCGCAGCGACATGTGACGGACCTCGTAATGCCAGAGTTTGTGGGCGCGCTTCTGCGCCTCGCGCATCAGCGCGAATGTCGAGTCCGCGTTGATGTTAATGCTGTCGATCGGGTCCATCTGGACCGCGACCTTGAGGTGCCGTGCCATGTGAGGCCCCCGTCGGTTGGTTCGGTCAGCGTGCTATCATGAAGGCCGGGGAGCAACCAACTGCTCGCCGCACTCGTCGGGACGATCCTGTTCAAGCGGAGATGATCTCCAGGGCCAGCCCGCCTGTGCGCGGACCAAAGACACCGATCGACACGACCACAACCAGCATCGCGAACGCGATGAAGCCGAACACCGCGATTACGCCTCCAACCGTCAGGAAGAACGCGACCGCCAGTCCGGACAGAGCGGCCGACAGACGACTCCAGGAATACACGAACCCGACTGCGCGGGCACGGACGCGGGTGGGAAACAGCTCCGCCTGATAGCCATGAAATGCGAACGACAACCAGTTGTTGCACAGCGTCACCAGCACGCCCAGCATGATCAGTGCGACCGCGTATGTTTGCATCGCAAACAGCAGCCCGAACACGCCGATGCCCGTGGCGGCCAGACAGATCTGCCACTTGCGTTCCATCCGGTCGGCAAACACCGTGCCAAGCGCTGGCCCGATCGGATTGGCGATGGCTATGATGAACGAATATTCCAGGCTGGTCGTGATATTGATGCCCTTCGCGATCAGCAGCGTGGGCACCCAGGCGGCAAAGCCGTAATAGCCGAATGTCTGGAAGAAATTGAACACCGACATGAGGATGACGCGGCGGTCGTATGGTGGCTGCCAGATTTGCGCCCGCATCTCCGCGCCTCCTTCGGGCGGCTCAAGGTCGCCGATCGGGGGTAACGCACCACGTTCGTCCGCGACCCGGGCTTCGATGCGCGCCACCACCGCGTCGGCTTCCGCGAGCCTCCCGTGGCGCGCAAGCCAGCGCGGCGACTCGGGCAGGCCGAGGCGCAGCCACCAGACAAAGATCGCGCCGGCGGAGCCGATCACGACCACCCAGCGCCAGTGCTGCGGGCCGAACACCCAGGCGAGAAACGCGACCAGCGGCACCGCCAGGAACGCGACAAACTGATTGTAGGCAAACGCGCGGCCGCGTTCGTTCCCGGGGATGAGTTCGGAAACGTAGGTGTCGATCGTCACCAGTTCGACGCCGATCCCGAGTCCGGCGATGAAGCGCCAGAGATCCAAACCAAAACCGGTGATCTGGAACGCCATGATCAGGGTGCTGGCGGAGTACCACACCAGCGAGAACGTAAAGATGAAGCGCCGCCCATACGCGTCGGCGACCCAACCAAACGCCATCGTGCCGACCCAGAGCCCGGCGAACAGCGCAAACACGAAGGTCCCAGCGCCGGCAACGTGCAGCGGGGCGAGGATGCCGAGCACGCCGAGCGACTCGGGCGAGAACATGCGGTCGCGTGCCATACCCGGCACGATGTAGGCGGTGAGGAACAGGTCGTAGAGCTCGAACGATGCGCCGAGCGAGATCAGCGTGACCATCTTCCAGACGTGACGGCTCGACGGCAGGCGATCGAGCCGGGCGGCGATCCCGGCCGACGTGACTTCGGTCATGTTTGGCGGTCTCTTGGGGGCGGCGGTCCCGGCCGGTGTGGCGTCGGGCATGTCGGGCGGTCTCCTGCGGCGGGACGACGGGTTGAGCACGTCGGGATGCGGCGGCGGCGGGGCTGGGTCAAGACGTGCGGCGCTGCGGCATGCGGCATCAGGGCCGTGTCCTGAAACGCGTTACCTACCGCGCAAGCCGCATGTCACTCCGGTCGCGGCACGCAGGTGGGGGGCGGTGCCCCGCCCGCGTCACGCGATCAATGTCATGAGTGTGACACGCCCGCCCCGGATCCGCGTCGGCGGGCTGGGCCGAGACCAGGGGCTGCCTTCTCGTGGCGTCGGTCGGGAACGATGGAACAGGACGAGCGCTCGAGCCGCCGTCAGCGGACAACCGCGCGACGGACGACGTGTTGGAGCGGCGGTGTCCTCGCGCTGTCGCAGACGTCAGGACTGAAGCACGGTGTGACCGGGCTGGGCGCGGCGGCCGCACGCGGGCTTGTGCACGCCTGCTCGCCCGCCCATCTAGCGTCGTCATGCAGAGCACATCGTTCGCCGCCGCCGACCCGATCGGGTGGCACGGCACCACCATCCTGTGCGTCAGGCGGGATGGACATGTGGCCATGGCCGGGGACGGCCAGGTCAGCCTGGGTCAGACCATCATCAAGGGCAACGCCCGCAAAGTCCGCCGCATCGGCAACGGCGCGGTCGTGGCCGGCTTTGCCGGTGCCACGGCCGACGCCTTCACCCTGCTCGAGCGCCTCGAAGGCAAGCTGGAGCGCTTCCCCAACCAACTCGAGCGCGCCTGTGTCGAGCTGGCCAAGGACTGGCGTACCGACCGTTACCTCCGTCGCCTGGAGGCGATGATGGCGGTTGCCGACAAGGACCGTAGCTTCACGCTCACCGGCAACGGTGATGTGCTGGAGCCGGAGGACGGCGTCATCGGCATCGGCTCAGGCGGCAACTACGCACTCTCCGCTGCCCGGGCCCTCTTGGAGGTCGACGGCCTCTCGGCCGAGGAGATCGTCCGCCGCGCCATGAAGATTG
>JASHQG010000719.1 GCA_030037665.1 Acetobacteraceae bacterium | reverse complement strand
AGCTGCTTCGGCGCGCGTTCGCTGATTCGGGCTCGCCCGTCTTGGCCGCCCGCGGACGGCCGCGCTTGCCGGTGGATTGGGACGGCAACGTCACGACGCCGCGCTTGGTCGCCATACCCTTTTTCGACGCCGCCTCCCGGACCTTGGCGGGTGCCTTCTTGACGGGCTTTCTCGTGCTTTTCCGTCCGGCCGGCGCGGCGGGGGCCGCTGAATCCATCCCGGACTTGCCAGCGTCCGCGCCGTCCATATCCAGCCCGAACAGGCCCGACAGATCATTTTCCACCAGCACCTTTGCGGCTTCAGGACCGGACTTGGCCAGCGGCATCGCCGTATCGATGTGCGCCACCAGCTCATTCGCATCCACTGCACGCAATCGAAAGAGCAGTTCCGGCTGCCGATCCAGGCGCGCGCCCACGCCGTACAGCACCGCTGCCACGTGTTTGCACATATATGCCCAGTCGGGGCAGGAGCACTCGAATCGGATTTCAGCCGGCCTGGGAAATAGTCCGTCGGCCTGCCGGCAGATGCGCTGCATTACGCCGGCGGAGAAACGCCCCTGTAGCAGTTCCACCAGCGAGTCGATCCCGCCGGCGCAGTCGCGGCAGATCTTGGACCATTGCGACTTGGGCACCACCGAAATATCGATTTTGATGTGGTACAGTGACGAGCCGCTGACGATCGCGGTCACCGCGCTCGGTGTGATCTGTAAATCCACCACCGAGCCGTTGCGTACATAGCTACGCCCGCGCTCGATACGGCTAGCGAAGTCGGCGTAGCCCTCCAGGTTGTCACACCACGCCTTGCCCCAGAAGGTGGTGGCGATCTTCCTGCCCTCGATGGTCACCGGATCGACCGGCTGCCCCGTTTTGCGCAGCTCCTCCATCGCCCGTCCCGCGCGGCGCCGCCGTTGCTCCGTCGGGACGTATTCCGACCACGGCGAGACGTAGAATCGCGCCCGGCGTGGGCTCCGGTACGACATTCGCTTAGTCCCCCATCGCTGCATTCAGGTCCAGCGCGACCAGTTGCAGCAGCTCGTCGTCCTTCAGCTCGGTCAGGTTGATCTCGCCACCAGCCGCCAATAGTTCATCAGACAATGCGCGCTTCGAGTCGATCAAGCGGTCGATCTTCTCTTCCACTGTACCGCCGCAGACGAACTTGTGCACCAGGACATTCTGCTTTTGTCCGATGCGGAAGGCACGATCGGTCGCCTGATTCTCTACCGCGGGGTTCCACCAGCGGTCGAAATGCACCACGTGCGACGCCGCGGTCAGCGTCAGGCCGGATCCGCCGGCCTTCAGTGACAGCACGAAGAAGGGTGGCCCGTCGTCGGCCTGGAACGCCTGCACCAGCTCGCGCCGCTTGCCCACCGCGGTGCCGCCATGCAAAATCAGCCCAGGACGGCCGAACACGGTTCTTAGGAAATCAGCCAGCGGCGCCGTCACCTCGCGGAACTGGGTGAACACAAGCATCTTCTGCTGACGTGCCGCCACCACCTCGGCGATCTGGCGCAGCCGTGCGAACTTGCCGCTGTCCTGCTCCGCCCAATCATGGTCGTTGAGCCACTGCGATGGGTGGTTGCAGATCTGCTTCAGACGCGTCAACATCGCCAGCACAATGCCCTTGCGTGCGATGCCCTCGCTTTCCCCCAACGTTTTTTCCAAGTCGCGTACTGTTTGCTCATAAAGCGCGGCCTGGCGTTTGGTGAGGCTGCAATGTGCGCGGACTTCGGTCTTGTCCGGCAAGTCCGAGATCACCGCCTTATCGGACTTCATTCGCCGGAGGATGTATGGCCGCACCAGTTCGCGCAGCGGGCCGTACGGATTCTCCGTCCTCTCCGCCAAATCCTTGGCGTAGCGGGAGAATTGCTTGGCGGAACCCAGCAATCCCGGATTGATGAAATCGAAGATCGACCACAGGTCGCCGAGATGATTTTCTACCGGCGTTCCGGTCAGTACGATGCGCGCTTGCGCCTTCAGCGCCTTTGCCGCGCGAGTCTGCTTCGCGGCCGGGTTCTTGATCGCCTGCGCCTCATCGAGGATGACGAAGCGCCACGCCACCTCCGCCAGCGCGGGGATCCGCAGCAGCGAGCCGTAGCTGGTGATGGCCAGGTCCAGACCGGCAGTGTCGGTGGGTGCGATTGCCTTCAGTTCCGCCGCGGTCATCGCCGATGGATGCACGATGCGCACCTTCAGTTCTGGCGCGAACTTGTCGATCTCCGCCGACCAGTTGGCCAGCAGCGAGGCCGGTGCCGCTAGCAGGCTCGGCATGCCGCCGGCTCCGTTGTTGCGCCGCCGTTCCAGCAGAAGCAGCGACAGGACCTGGATGGTCTTTCCCAGGCCCATGTCGTCCGCGAGGCAGGCGCCGAGGCCCAGGCCGGACAGTAGATGCAGCCACTGCACGCCAGCACGCTGATAGGGCCGCAGTGTGCCGCGCAGCGCCGGGCCGGGATCGCCGCGGCTGCCATCAGGCGAGCGCAGGGTGCGAAGCGTTTCCGCCAGCCAGGGGCCGGCGGTGACCTGGGCCCAATCGGGACTCACTACTTCTCCCGTGCCCTCGGTCACCATGGCGCCGGACAGCATGCGCATCGCGTCAGCGAAGCTCAGCCCGTGCTCAGCCGCCAGCTTCTCGGCTGCCTCGAACCGCTGCATCGCGCGTTGCAGCCGTTCGCGATCGACCTCCACCCACTGGCCGCGCAACAGCACCAACGCGTCGGTGCCGGCGAGCAAAGCGCGGATATCCTGCTCGGACAGCGCTTCGCCATTCAGCGTGACGGCCATGCGGAAGTCGAGCAGGCTGTCCAGCCCAATACCCGACGGCTTGCGCGCGCCCACGGTGCCGGTGACCTGCGGCCGCACAGGCCGGCTGGCGCGCCAGGACGCGGGCATACGCAGCACCACGCCGGCGCTCTCCAGGTCGGCGGCGCTCGCGAGCAGGCGAGACGCATCGGCCGGCTGCCAGCGGAGTGGGTGAAAGATTTCGCCGGCGTCGATCATGGCCTTTAGCCAGGGGCATTTCTCGCCTGCCCGTTGCACCGGCAGCAGCAGCGACAGCAGCTTATCGCGGCTCGCCGCCCCGGCGTATTCGCGAAACGCTTGGCCGAGCGGCACGTGCTGCGCCTTGGCCTGGGCCGAGAGGCGCGTGGTGTAGGTGGCCATGAAGGCGAACGGCGCCTCGGAATCGCGGCGGTTTTCGGCCAGATTGAAGTGCACGCGGCCGACCATGTTCCAGGCGGGGTTCAGCGACTTCAGGAAGCCTTGCAGCTCCGTCGGGGAGGCGGCGTAGGCAGCGGCGCAGGCGGCCGCCGTCGCGTCCCAGAGCGCGCGCAGCACGTCCGGGGTGAGGTACTCGGCGCCAGGCATCATCGGCGCGGTCAGCACCAGGGAGGCCAGTTCCCCGGCGTCCGGTGGGGCAACCTCTGGCAGGGTGGGTCTGACGCCATTTTCGCTGCTCGAGGCGTGCACACACAGCGCGGTGACATAGCGCGCGGCAAAACCCCGCCACCAGGTGAAGGCGGCGGGCAGCGCCTGGCCGACCTCGCCACCACCAAGCTGCAACAGTAAATCGCCGCTGCCGCGCACGGAGGCCTGGCCCAGCCGGGCGGCAACGGGGCGGTCTAGTTCGGCGGCATCGGTGGGGCTGAGCTCAGCGAGCAGGCGGCCGCGCGGTGTCAGGCGCAGGCCGAGGCGGGTTTCCAGGCGGGAATCAGACATAACGGCGGGACGCTGCCGATCCGGTGGCGTTCGGCAGGCGCGCGTCGGCGTTCACTGACAGGCCAGACACTCCTCGTAATTCGCCCCATTCGCGCCGGCCCCCGCACCGCCGGCAGAAACAGCTGCCACCAGCGGCAACGACGGCGCCTGCCCGTCATTCGCCGCCACACCCAGCATCGCGGCCGGTGCCACGGCCTTTTCGCTCACCGCATCGGCCCGGGCGATCGACAAACTCCGGCAGTAGTAGAGCGACTTAACCCCCTTCTTCCAAGCCATCATATGGATCTGGTGCAGATCCCGCTTATGCACATCGGCCGGCAAGAACACATTGACGGACTGGCTTTGGCACACGTACCGCGCGCGATCGGCCGCATGTTCCACAATCCACCGCTGATCCAATTCGAATGCTGTCTTGTAAATCGCCTTTTCCTGTTCGGTGAGGAATTCCAGATGCTGCACACTCCCCTGTTTCAGCGTGATCGACGACCACACCTCGTCCCTATCCATGCCCTTCTCCGCGAGCAGCTTCTGCAAATGCCTGTTCCGCACGGTAAAACTGCCCGAGAGCGTCTTCTGCAGGAACACGTTTGCGGCAATTGGCTCGATGCCGGGCGAAGAATTCCCCGCGATGATCG
>JASHQG010000718.1 GCA_030037665.1 Acetobacteraceae bacterium | reverse complement strand
TGCGCGCGGATTGCCGCGCCCTCGATCCAGCGGGTCACTCCGACACCGTGGGCAGAAGCGGCAGGAGGTTTCTCGCCCGACGTCGGTGCGTCCTCGCCGCCGCCTCGTTCCGACGCACCGCCTTGACGGCCGGCCTGAGTTGCAGCACCGTTTCTCCAACTTGTTGCGCGGTACAAGGCTCCCGCTGGTCGACGGTGCCAGAGACACCCCGGCGCCGACGGAGTTTCGCAATCGAGCAGCATTGTCGATGTTTTCGGCGCGTGCGGAAGGCTGACCGTCCAGTAACGTGTGCAAAGGCAGGAAACGCATCGTGTGTGCAGACCTGAAATTGCAAGAGCCAATGCGTGGCGAAAACCAGTTGCATCTACCCAATATGCAACGCGCCCAGGCGCGTACATCAAGCGGGACCAGCACACCGGGCTTTGCGTCGAGCAAACCCAGGGGCCTGGCGAACGGCTATCTCTGTCTCGATCGCAAGCGTAACGCGGGAGACGCGCGCGGATAGGGAATTGGCACAGATCGATCAATGAAGGAGGAGACTGAAAGATGGCGAAGCAAGACGACATCGCTTTGATGGCTCATCTGATGCGGCGTGCAGGCTTCGGAGCGACACGCGACGAACTCGAGGCGCGTGCAGCCAAGGGCTATGATGCAACGGTCGAGGAGTTGCTGAATCCGGACTCGCAGCCTCCCGTCGATCCCTATGTGCTGCTGCGTCATCAGCCGGCGGCGTTGCTGCCCGGCGGCCAGCCACCGATGGGCAACGTCAACTACATGTACTATCTGGTGAACACGAAGCGCCCGCTCGAAGAAAAGATGGCGCTGTTCTGGCACCACGTGTTTGCGACCGGAAACTCCAAAGTCGACAACTATGATCAGTTGCTCGAGCAAATCGACCTGTTCCGCAAGAACGGCATGGGCAACTACCGCGACCTCCTGCTGAAAGTCGCGAAGAACCCGACGATGATCTTCTGGCTGGACAACAACCAGAACCACGGCACCGCGGTGAATGAGAACTGGGGCCGCGAGCTGCTGGAGCTGTTCAGCCTTGGCGCCGGCAATTACACCGAGAAGGACGTGCGCGAGGCCTCGCGTGCGTTCACCGGATGGACGTTCGAAACCAAGCTGCCGCGGCTGCCTTATGGCCGGTTCCCGTGGAAGTTCGAGTATCGCGCGGAAGACCACGACAACGGCGAGAAAGAGTTCCTCGGCCACAAGGGCAACCTCAACGGCGAGGACATCATCGACATCGTCGTCCAGCAGCCGGCCTGTGCCAAATTCATCTGCCGGCACCTGTACAATTTCTTCGTTGCCGACGAACCGCAGGTGCCTGCGTGGCCGATCGAAGCGCCGCGCGATCCGCAGGCCATCGAAGCGCTGACCAAAGTGTTCCGCGAATCAAAGTGCGACATGAAGCCCGTCCTGCGCACGTTGTTCACGTCAGACTTCTTCAAGAACGCCCGCTTCCAGCATCTCAAATCGCCGGCGGAAGTGGTCGTCGGCACGCTGCGTACTGTCGGGGGCTACGAACTGCCGAAGCCGGGCTACGGCGAACTCTCGATGCAACCCGCCTACATGGGTCAGGATCTGCTCAACCCGCCGTCGGTCGAGGGTTGGCACACTGGCACGGAGTGGATCAACAGCGGCTCCTTGATGTCACGCATCAACTTCGTCGCTTCGCAGATCGGAAATCCCGACCTACCCGGGGTGCAGGCGATTATCAAGCGCTTGCAGGCCCAGGGGACGAAGACGCCAGAACAGTTGGTGGATCATTGCCTCGACTTGCTCGGTCCCGTCGAGGTCGGCAGCGACACCAAGAAGGAACTGACGGATCAGGCCAAGCAGTGGGGTGAAATCCGCTGGGACAATGATGACAATCGCCAGAACGCCGCGCAGCGTGCCGCAGAGATGCTGCAGCTCATCGTGGCGACGCGCGAATACCAGTTCGGTTGAACCCACACGAACGCAGAACCAAGGTTAGATACAAACGCGGAATTTGGACAGGAGGAATTCGGAATGTCCGCAACACAGGCAACGCAGAAGGACCCCGTTCTGGTCGTCCTGCAGCTCACCGGAGGCAACGACTACCTCAATACCGTGATCCCGTACAATAACGGCCTCTATAAGGACAACCGCAAGGCTGTCGGCATCGACGACGGCGACATGCTTCATCTCGACCAGGCACACGCCATCCCGAAATACATGGCGCCGCTCAAGAAGTTCTGGGACGATGACAAGCTCGCCATCATGCACGGCGTCGGCTATCTCGACTCACCGCGCTCTCACTTCCGTTCCATGGATATCTGGCACACCTGTGAGGCCGAGAAGGTCGGCACCGAAGGTTGGTTGGGTCGTGTGGTTCGCGAGTTCGACCCGAACAAGGAGAATGTCGTTACCGCTGTCAGCTTCGGTCCGTGCCTGTTCCGTGCGTTGGCAGTGCCCAACGTTCCAGTGGCGTGTGTGGCCGGTCCGCTCGAGCAGTACGGCTTCCTTCCCTCCATCCGCGACCAGGCGCAGCGCCTGAAGATGCTGGAAACCTTCTCGCAGATGTATCAGCCGATCGAGGGCAGTGGCGTGATGGATTACCTCGGCACCACCGGTCTCGACGGACTGAAGGGTGCCGACATCCTTAAGGTGGCGCCGGGCCGCTACAGGTCGACCATCCAATACCCGAACACGAAGATTGCGCAGAAGCTCAAGGGCATCGCCCAGGTGCATCTCGCCGGTCTCGGTACGCGGGTGTTCTACTGCGACCATGGCAGCTTTGATTCGCACGCCGGACAAGGTCCGCTGCACGCCGGTCTGTGGTCCGCCGTGACCGAAGGACTCGACGCTTTCATGGCTGACCTGAAAGAGCATAACGCTTCCGACAACGTCATCGTACTGATGTTCTCGGAGTTCGGTCGCCGTGTGCGCGACAATGGCTCCGGCACCGATCACGGCGCCGCCGGCGCGACGTTCGTCCTCGGTGACAAGGTGAAGGGCGGCCACTACGGCGAATACCCATCGCTCGAGGCGAGCAAGCTCGTCCAGGGCGACCTGAATCCGAATATGGATTTCCGCAGCATCTACTCGACCATTCTCGACAGATGGCTGGGTCTGAACCCGGCGCCGATCGTGAACGGCACGTATGAGAGGCCGGCCTTCCTGCATTAGGCGGGGCGGAATCTGGAATGCCCTTGTTCTCTGCATCACCTGCAGGGAACGAGGGCGGGTGTCAGCTTGAAGGAATTAAGGGAGGAAGCTATGGCACTTACGACAGTCGTTCGCGGCAGGGCCTATGACTGGAGCCACGCCATCGGACGTGGCGCGGCGACGGGCACCGGGTTCAACTACGTGCAGACGATGTGTCTGGGCCGCGACGGCGACATCTATACCGCCAACCGCGGCAACGAGAACAACTTTGGCATGCGTGTGAACCGCATCCGGCTCGGCGGCATCGGCGATGAGGAATTGCTCGCCGAATTCTTCCAGTACGGTGAGGGCGACGGAAAGGCGACCTGGCCGTTCGGCGTCGCTGTTGGCAACGACGGCCGCGTGTATTGCTCCGACGAGTGGAACAATACGATCTCTGTGTTCGATCCGAACGGCAAGTTTCAACATAGGTTCGGTTCGACAGGAAGCGGCGATGGCGAGCTGCTGCGTCCGGCCGGCATGGTTTGCGAGAAGAACGGCAATCTCATCGTCGTGGACAGCGGCAACAACCGTTTGCAGGTGTTCTCGCCGGATGGCAAGCCTCTCGCCACGTGCGGCAAGGCTGGATCAGGCGACGGCGAGTTCAATCAGCCGTGGGGCGTCACACTCGATCAGGCCGACAACATCTACGTGGCGGACTGGAAGAACCATCGCGTCCAGAAGTTGTCGCCGCAGGGCCAGTTTATCATGAGCATTGGCTCCTACGGCGCGGTTCCCGCGGATCCGAACGCCTTCGCCGTCACCTATCTAGGGCCGTTCGTTTCCAGCCTGCCGGTGTCCGACTATCCAAAAGCGGGACTACTCAATCACCCGACCGACGTCGCGGTAGATCCGGAGGGCGACATCTATGTCACCGACTGGGCCAACCACCGGGTCTGCATCTTTGAGGCCGACGGCACGCCGCTGGCAAATCTACATGGCGACGCGCAGGTGATGTCCAAGTGGGGCCAGCAGAGCGTGGACGCCAACCCGGACATGATGAAGGCGTATCGGCGGGTGCGTAACCTGGAGCCGCTCTGGCGCTTCTGCTTCCCCACTGCGGTGGACTTCAACCCGGCCACCAGCGAAATCATCGTCGCTGACAGCCAGAGAAACCGCCTGCAGGTCTACCGTAAGGTTCGTGACTACGTCGATTTCCAGGCGAATCTGTAAGGGCGTATCGGGCGTCTGACGCGAAAGCATCGGACGCCCAAACGTACGATCACTCGATCCGCTGGCCTCTCCGTCGACAGGGAGAGATCAGCCGGCGGTTATGGCTTAACCATCGACTGCATTCCCGCGCCGTTGCGTCCGTGTCAGCGTTCACGCGGTTCAAAAACCGCGTCGACGTGCAGCGCCTACTTGGCCACCGAACGCCGGGTAAGGGCCACCAGTGGGAGCACGATGATCGCCAGCACGAACATCAGCTTGAAATCGTCGACATAAGCGATGATCTGCGCCTGCCGAGTGACCTCTGCGTTGAGCAGATCGAGGCCGCGCACTGTTGTCGGATTCCACAGCCGCGCCGCGCCGCCCGTCTCCAGCGCCCGGTTGAACGGGTTCACTTGGGCGGCGATGAGGGCGTGATTGACCTGCGTATTGGTCGCCAGCAAGGCGCCGGTGATGGAAATGCCGAGCGCGCTGCCAAGGTTTCGCATCAGGCTGTAGACGCTGGTGCCTTCGGTTCGGATCGCCGCCGGCAATGTGGCAAACGTCAGCAGGTTGATCGGAATGGTCAGAAACCCGACACTGATGCCTTGGGTAAAGCCGACGCCGATCACACTCCATTCGGACACATCCGGTGTCCACTGCGTCAT
>JASHQG010000717.1 GCA_030037665.1 Acetobacteraceae bacterium | reverse complement strand
GTCGGCGATGGCTCCGCCCAGTACCAGAATTTGACCGGTGCTGAACAAGCTGCAGCGCGCCAGCGCGAGGCCGACTTGATAGAGATCTACGTTCGACGTGTCGCCAAAACCCAAGGCTGGGTAATGCCACCCGACACACGTCAATCGGCCGACAACAACTCCACCAACCTCCATGGGTTGCGCCCTTGGTAGGGAGGTCTGCATCGCGAAACGACTGCTCAACGACGGAGCTATTGACGATGCCGCCGTTCCTTTGGCATCGCAATCAGCTCAGTATTTCAGCGTTGAATTCGCGCACAAATGCGTCGAACCGGGCCTGCCAGGTCGACCTGCTCAGGGGTGATAACGTCGCGACACCAGACGCACCTGGGCTCGGAACCCTGGGCATCTCTCCTCGCCTGCTGACTGAGACGATCGCCGAATTGCTGACGCACGATTGATGGCCTGTCGCCAACCAAACGCTGTTAGCTTGAGGAAGAGCGTCGGCATACAGGTTTCTAACTTGCGCCGTGCGGATGTAGCATCGACCCGACATGACCGAGAGCCGTTGGCCGCAGGCCGATTTGAACAAGTGCGCCGTCAGGGGTAGGATCAACAATAAGGACTATGAGCCGTCTAGGAAACGCGCCTGCCGTAGAGAGACGGCGGGCATTTCGGCTTTGGTGACCAACGTTGGGAGGCTAAGGACATGACCAGTCTGGCGGAGGCAGAAAGCAGGTTTGGACGTACGGTGCGCAGCGCTGGCGGCGCAATTTTCGGAATTGAACGGTGCCTGTCTATCGGCAGCAGGTACGAGGAGAAATTGCAGGTTGGAACCCCAGACGGATTTATCAAAATAGCTGTTGTTCTAAGCCAGCCAGACATTGACGCGGTCTTACGCGAACGACTCGCAGAGGTTGTCAAACGTGCCGCTGCAATGAGGACGCCACCGCATCCGACCCTTGCCAGCTATTTTGCATCGGAGGCATCTGCCCGAAGACGTTAAAGGCGACATGCCAGGTCCGCCGGCGAGCACGATCGCACGTTGTAGCATGCGTCCCTCGCCCTGCATCTCCGGCACGGACGCAGCGTCCCGCAGGCCCCCTATTGTTGTCATGCTCGTCTCCATCGGCATCTTGGTCACGCGGTGAATTCGCCCGTCGCTCGACCCGGGCGTCGTGCGCACCGCCCCGTTGGGTCCAGCGTGTGGGCGTCAGGTTCGTCGCGCCCGATACGACACGTGCGTATCATTCGCTTGCCGCGACCGGTTGGAGGCTCAGCTTAATTCCGACTACCCGAGCTGCTCCTACAATTGCCTGCCGTTGTGTGGCTTAGCCGCGGGAGCATGTGGACAGATGGGCCGACCTGCTGGCCGTACTGCTCGTGGCATCTGCTAGCCCTTACATCGCCCGATGGCCATTGCTGGGCTGAGATTTGAATGGAGGTGGGATCTCCGAGGGCTGGGCAAACGGAAGTGCTAGCGGTACTGCCGTAGAGGTGCATCTCCTTGTGCAGGCACTCGTCGAGCCCGTCTCCGTCCTCCAAGCTCGAGACATAGTCGCGCCAACGGTGATCGTCCGGCGGGCTCACTTGTCCGAAGGCGCCGGGATTCCTCGGGACAAAGTGCACGATGCCTTGGCAATCGCTAAGCAAATGGACGATTGGCAAAGCCAAGCACCCGGACCGCATCAAGGAACCGGACTGATCACCTCACAGCTGTCCGGGCCGTGCCAGTGGGCGGTGTCATAGATTTTCACTCCAGGCGGCAACGCGACAACGGCCTTCGAGGCCGCCTTCCTGTTGGGGCTCAATCGCTGCGCCCATGCGGGCCGGCCACCCGATCGGACATAGGGCTGCGGCCGGCGAGCTTCATAGAGCGGGCGCCACCGAAGCGATGACTGTGGCACGAAACATGCTAGGTTAACGATGGAAGCCTTTACCCAGCAGTCAGGGATGAAGCCCGCATTCTTCTGTACTACCACGCGTCGCCGTTGTGACGATCGGTCAGGCGCCGCGTCCCGATGTCTGTCCGACCTTGTGGCCAACCTCGAACCGGCGCGGAATAGACAACAAACAAGAAAGAACATGGAGACCAGCTGATGCGTCGCAGAGACTTCCTGATTGCCGGCAGCGCCGCCGCCGCGGCTGGACTGCAGGCCGTCCCAGGCCAGGCGTTCGTCGTCGAAGGCAATCGCCCGGTGCTGGTGTTCTCTGGCGGCCAGCCGGTGCCCGTGCTCGATCCGCACGTGAAATACGACTACTCCACGCGGATGATGCAGCAGTCAGTCTACGACGCCTTGGCGAAATATGTCGACAATCCCGCGCGCATCATCCCCTGGCTCGCGAAAAGCTGGAGCACCAGTCCAGATGGCCTGACCTGGACATTCCACCTTGCGGAGAACGCGAAGTTTCACAACGGTGATCCGGTCGACGCTGAGGCCGTGCGGTTCTCCTACGAGCGTGGGCTGAAGCTGAACAAGGGCGTCGCCTGGATGCTGAAGGACGCGCTCGATCCATCCGGTATCAAAGCAGTCGACGCGCACACCGTCAGCTTCGCACTGAAGCGCCCCTTTCCCGGATTCCTGTCGTTCGTGCCCTCGTGGTTCATCGTCAACCCGAAGGAAGTGATGGCGCACCAGGTGAATGATGATTACGGCCAACAATACCTGACCGACCACGAGGCGGGTTCCGGTCCGTTCAGGATCCGTCGCTGGGATGCGCAGACCGTCATGGATTTGGCTGCGGTGCCAGATTACTGGCGCGGTTGGCCGGAGGGCGACGACCATCGCCCGGCCGGCGTGATCTACCAGGTGATCCGCGAGCCGGCGCCGCGCAAGGCCGCGCTGCTGCGTGGCCAGGTGGACATGGTCACCGACATGACGCCGCAGGATTATGACGCGCTCGCGACGACGCATGGCATCAAAGTCTCGAGCAACCCCGGCATGACGCCATTCACCGTCATGCTGAATACGGCGCACGGCCCGACGGCAGATGTGAACTTCCGTAAGGCGCTGGCTTGGGCGATCGACTACGAGGCGTTCCTGCAAGTGGAGAACGGCGCGGCCAAGCTGCTGGATAGTCCATTTCCCAATGCCATGGCCGGACATATTGCGGTGCCCGACATGCCGCATCACGACCTGGCCAAGGCACGCGCGTATCTCGCCAGGACCAAGTGGCCGAAGGGCGGGCTGAGCGTTGACTACGTCTATGTCGCCGGGCTGGAGGTGGAGCGGCAGGTCGGCCTCGCCGTGCTTGCGTCGCTGCAGCCACTCGACATCAAGGTGAACGTCGTCGCGATGCCCTGGCCGCAGCTCGTGGCACGCGGCACGAACCCCGCGGCCGCTCCGGCGATGATGGCGGTCTATGTCACGCCGGTCAGCCTCGATCCGGACGTGGTGGCATCGCAGTACACCGCGTCGGCCGCGGGCAGCTTCTGGGGCATGCACCACCTGTCCGATCCTGAGCTCGACAAGATGGTAGCGGCGGCGCGGCGGGAGACCGACCAGAACAAGCGGATGGACATGTATGGCACGATCCAGAAGCGCATCGTCGCCGATCAACCGGCCATCTTCGGTATGATGGAGGATCGCCGCTGGGCGATGCGCGACGATGTGCGCGGCTTCGTGTTCTGTCCGGTGCGGCTGACCGGCGAGGCGGATTTCTATCCGATGTGGATTGCCAGCAAGTGAGGCGCGATTGATCGGGTTCGTGCTGCGACGCCTGGGGATGATGGCACTGATGCTGGCTGGGCTGGTGGTGATCACCTTCCTGATCAGCAACGTCGCGCCGTCCGATCCGGCCATGCTCGCGGCCGGGCCCGACGCCACACCGGACATGATCGCGACGATCCGGCACGAATACGGGCTGGACCAGCCATTGCCGGTACAGTTCCTGCGTTACGTAGAGGAACTCGCGCATGGCCGGCTCGGGCGTTCGATTGTCACCGGTCATGAGGTGACGGCGGACCTGGCTGCGTACCTGCCCGCCACGCTCGAGCTTGTACTGCTCGGCATGGCGATCGCCGTCGGGATCGGCATGCCGCTGGGCATGTGGGCGGCGGTTCGGCGCGACCGCCTGGTTGATCATGTGGCCCGCATCTTTGCCGTCTCCGGCATGGCGTTGCCGGAGTTCTGGATCGGCCTGTTGCTGCTGCTGATCTTCTCGGGCTGGCTCGGCTGGCTGCCGATCGGCGCCCAATTGTCCATCGCCGACGCGCCGCCGCAGCCGATCACCGGCATGATCCTGGTCGACGCGCTTTTGCGTGGTCAGTTGGAAGTCTTCTTTCAGGCGCTGCGCCACGCGATCCTGCCGGCCGTGGTGATCTCGCTGCCGGCACTTGCCGCCGTCGTGCGCATCAACCGTTCCGAGATGATCGAGGTACTGCACG
>JASHQG010000716.1 GCA_030037665.1 Acetobacteraceae bacterium | reverse complement strand
CACCGAGGGAGTGCTCACGCATGGACTGGTCGGACGGTGTGCGGTCCCTTCGCCGCGGCCTTGGCATTGCGTCGCGTGTCGCGATTGCACGGCTGCAGGAGGAAACGCCAAAGTGTTCGCGGGCGGGCTTGTCAGCCCGGGGCCGTTTTGCGGTGTTGCCCGAATTCGGCCCCAATCCAGGTCGTCTGCAGCTTCGTGTGTACGTGCCGCCAGTGCCTGTCAGGAGTGGAGCGCCGCTGATCACACTGCTGCACGGCTGCGGCCAGGACGCTGCTTCGTTCGCCACGGAGACCGGTTGGACCGCGTTGGCGGACCGCCTGGGACTCCCGCTGGTACTGCCGGAACAGCAGGCGCTCAACAATCAGGCACGGTGCTTTCACTGGTTTCATCCGAGCGACACTGAACGCGGTCATGGCGAAGCAGGATCCATCGCTGCGATGATCTCCACCGCGGCGGCGCATTTCGGTTCAGATCCACGGCGCATCTTCGTCGCGGGTCTCTCCGCAGGTGGCGCGATGGCTGCGGCGCTGTTAGCGGCTTACCCGGATCTGTTCGCGGCCGGCGCTGTATGCGCCGGACTGCCTGTGGGTTCAGCGTGTTCGGCAATACAGGCCCTTGCCCGCATGGCCCACGGGACACCGGAGTGCGATACCGATGAATGGATCGCGCGGGTCCGACAAATTGCGCCGCGTGGTTACTCGGGTGTCTGGCCACGACTTTCCGTCTGGCACGGTGACGCTGACGAGACCGTGGTCGCCGATAACGGTCGCAAGCTCGCCGCACAATGGCGTGCGCTGAACGATTTGCCGGAAGCACCCTTCCACGAGTCGGGATCGCACCAGAGTTGGGGAGACGCGGTGGAACTATGGATGTTGCCGGACCTCGGTCACGCGTGGCCGGTCGGTCCCGGCGGCGGATTGCCGGGGCATTTTACCGCACAAGCACCCGTGGCGGCGGTTCGGGAGATCGCGCGCTTCTGGGGTATCGCATAGAGAGCGTGGTCATCGCCCGATCCAATGGGGGCGCCCGTCGCCCAATGAACGCAGTGTGTCCCTCTCGCTCTATCCGCGCTGTTGGGACACGCTTCGGCCGCGCGTGCGGCCGCCGGATCGCTTTTTAGGCATGTTCGTCATGCCGCAGTCCCGCTGAGCAACCGCACGCCCTGCGGGATCGCAGGAACGGCAAGCTTACGCCGCGGCCGGATTGCCGAGCGGGATTTCCACATCAAGCAGCGGGCCATAGTGCTGACTGCCGAACATGTCGCGGTCGCCCGGGCTGCCGCTCGGGATCGTCCGGCGGATGGTGAATTTGATCGCGAGAGCCGGGAAGACTGCCGTGCGGAGCCAGCGGCTGCGCGCACGCGGTTTCATGGATCGTCCCCCGCCGGCCATTGGCTGATCGCGGAGCGCGACAGACTGCCTGGAGCTCAACCGATCCCGCTGATGCCGGTGCAGCCCCGCCACTGTGCGGCGCAGCAAGCGATGATAGAGTTCCCGCTGAAGCAACAGAGGGGGGTCGTGACATGCCGAGCCGCAAACCAGTCGACACGCCGTCTACTGGCTTCCATCCTCGCCGCCGCGAGGTCCTGGCCGCTGCCGGCAGTGCCGCCGCCTTGCCGCTGATCGGCCGTCGCGCCCGCGCCGCCGATGCCATTCGCATCGGATGGGTTGGCCCGCTCTCACCGCCCGGCGGCTACGCCGAAGGCACCAACATGAAGAACGCGGCCGCTCTGGCTGTCGAGCAGATCAACGCCAAAGGTGGCGTGCTCGGCCGCCAGGTGGAGATCACCTACGCTGACACCCGCGGCATGCCGGCGGAAGGCCGCACCGCGGCCGAGCGGCTGGTGCAGGAAGACAAGGTTGTGGCCGTGTTCGGCGAGTTTCACAGCCCGGTGGCGCTGGCCGAGATGGAAGTGTTTCACCGCTATGGCACACCCTTCATGGCTTGCGACGTGTGGTCCGACGAAATCACTGCCAAGGGCTATCCCGAGGTCTTCCGCAACGCCCCGGCGGTGTCGTTGATCGACGTGGCGATCGGGCAGTGGATGGCGACGGCCGGCTTCAAGAACGTCGCGATCATCGCAGAGAAGGACGACGTCGGCCTCGCTTCTCGCACGATTGCGCAAAAGGAGTTGGAAAAGAAAGGAGTCAAATATACTGCCGTCGACGCTGACCCCAATCTGACCGATTTCACTGCCCAGATCCTGCGCTTCAAAAGTGCAGCACCGGCCTACGATTTCTTCATCAGCTTCTACGCCGAGGCTGGCGCCTATCCGATGATCCGCCAGGCACACGACCTGGGCTTCGCACCAAACTCCGCCTGCGGAATCTACAATTCAGGCGGCGAATCAGTGGATCCGACCTTCTGGCAGAATGTCGGCGCGGCTGGCCAATATCTGGTGACCGAAAATGTGGGCCTCCCAAAGAACGCGTGGAACGACAAGACCAAAGCTTTCGTTACCGAATACCACAGGCGCTACAACGCCGATCCGTCCGGCGCGGTGATGGAAAGCTATGACGGCGCCGGACTGTTGTTCGATGCGATTCAACGCGCGGGCAGCTCCGACCCCAAGGCGGTCATCCACGCGCTCGAAACCACCAACTATGTCGGCGTGCGCGGTCAATATAGTTTCTCCACCAGCCGCGACCCGGCCTGGCACTATCACCAGTTTCTCCACGCGCCACTAACGCTGATACAATACTCCGAGGTGAACCAGGGCCAGGCGGACGCGCCGATCGTCTGGCCGCGAAAATTCGCAACCGTGCCTTATCTCTACAAGAAGCCGGGCAGCACATAAGTCTCCGCGGGCAAGTCGGTGCGGCGATTTGCGAGTAACGTCACAGGCCGCTCAGGCGGGACATCCACCGCTTGCCGTATTGCCGGCGGCAAAGTCGTGGATCGCCTGCCTTCATGCCCCCCGCCGGGGCCGGGTGCGCGCCGATGACCTACTACCTGCTCATCCAGGCGCTGAACGGCCTTGCCATTGGCATCATCTACGCCGTGATCGCCGCTGGCCTGACGGTCATCTTTTCCATCCTGAAGATCGTCAACTTCGCCCATGGCGAGATTTATATGATGGGCGGCTACTTCGCCTATTTCGCCATTACCTTGCTCGGCATCCCGCCGCTTGGCGGCGTCGTTGTGGCGATGCTGGTCTCGTTCGTGCTGGCGGCGCTGGCCGAACGCACCTTGCTCACGCCGCTCTACAGCCCCACCACTGAGCGCAAGGGCGACTACGGCATACTCGTCACATTCGGCATCTCGATCTTCCTACGCAACCTCGCGCTGATCATCTACGGCCCGTACCCGCTGCGCCCGCCCTCCTTCTGGTCCGGCGCGCTGATCATCGGTCCGTTCGTGATGACCTGGGACCGCGTGTTTGCCGGCGGAGCCGGCATCGTCATGCTGCTTGGCCTGCTGTGGTTCATGCATCGCACGCCTTGGGGCGAGGCGCTAAACGCCGTCAGCCAATCCCGCGAATCCGCGGCAATCGTCGGCATCGACGGTCAGCGCTTCTACATGCTCGCCTTCGGCCTGGGCGGTGCGCTGGCGGGCGGTGCCGGCGCCCTGATAGGGCCGATTTACTCCCTCTCGCCGTCGATGGGTCTCATCCCCGATACGCAGGCCTTCGCTATCGTCGTGCTGGGCGGCCTGGGATCCGTGGCAGGCTCGATCCTGGCCGGACTGCTGATCGGCGTGTCGGAATCGATGTTCGTCGCACTGTTCCCCGATCCGAGCCGGAGCCTGACCTACGCCCAGGCGTTCAGCCTGCTGATCCTGATGATCGTTTTACTGGTGCGCCCCACGGGCTTCTTCGGCCGCGCTTCAGCGGCCATGGAGTAGCACGTGCGGCCCCTCTCAGCCAGCGGCGCGGGAGTTCTGCTTGTGCTGGTCCTTGGGTTCCCTTTTCTGGTGAACGGCTACTGGCTCAGCGTCGGCGTCCTGGCGATGTTCTATGCCATCGTCACCGCAAGTTGGGCGTTGCTCGCCGGCTATGCCGGACAGTTCTCCTTCGGGCACATGGCCTTCGTCTCGCTCGGGGCGTACACCTCGGGACTGCTCGTGAAGTGGTTGGCCGTTCCGGTGCCGCTCGGCATGGCAGCCGGTGTGGTGATGTGCGCCGCGGTGGGAAGCGGCGTCGGTTTCGTCGGCCTGCGCATGCGCGGCCCTTACCTCGCCTTGTTCACCGTGGCGTTCTCAGAAGTGCTGCGCATCGTCTTCGTTTCGGAAACCGAGATCACCGGCGGGTCCGGCGGATTGGAAGTCGCGCCTTTGTTCCACGGCCGTACGGACACCCCGTACTACTACCTGGGCCTCGCGCTCCTCGCGGTTTCCCTTGCCATCATGCTCTGGCTCGTCAGATCCCGCTGGGGGCTGTTCTTTCGTGCGATCCGCGAGAACGAGGACGCCGCCGCTGCCGGCGGGGTGAAAGTGGTGCGCTTCCGCGTGCTGGCCTTCGCCATCGCCAGTGCGTTCGCCGGCCTGGGCGGTGGGTTCTTCGGGCACTACGTCGGCATCCTGACACCGGACATCGGCTCGGTGGATCAGATGGGGCTGGTGGTGGCAATGGCGGTGATAGGCGGGGCCGAGAGCATCATCGCGGCCACCCTCGGTGCGCTGAGCCTGGAATTCCTGGTCGAAGCGTTGCGCAGCTACGGCCAGTGGCGCCTGGTGTTGTTCGGCGCACTGCTGCTGCTGACCATGCGCTTCGCCCGCAACGGGATGCTTGCGCTCGCCTGGCAGCAACTCGCCCGCGTCGGCCCGGTGCGCCGCGCGCTCCGCGAGGCCGGATCATGATCCCTCTGATCGAGGCAACCGACCTGACGATGCGTTTCGGCGGTATCGTTGCCGTGCGTGGATTGGATCTGGCGGTTCAACCGGGGGAACTGGTGGGGATGATCGGCCCGAACGGCTCCGGCAAGACCACCACCATCAACATGCTGACCGGCCATTTGAAGCCCGCGGGCGGACGCATCTTTGTCAGCGGACGGCGGGCTGACGGGTTGGAGGCGAGCGCGTTCGCGGCGCTGCGCGTCGGCCGTACCTTCCAGATCACCCAATTGTTCAACCGCATGTCGGTGCTGGAGAACATGCTGGTCCCGGGCCTCGCCCGGCCGCATTCCACGCGTCCGGCCGCGACCCGCGCCGCACGCCGGCACCTGGACTTCCTCGGTTTGGCCGCATTGGAGACGCTGCAGGCGAAGAACCTGTCCGGCGGCCAGCAAAAATTGTTGGAGTTTGGCCGCGCCCTGATGCTGGATCCCGACATCCTGTTCCTGGACGAACCTTTCGCCGGGGTAAACCCGGTCCTCCGTGACGAGATCATCGCGCTGATCCAGACATTGCATGCACAGGGTCGCACCTTCGTCATCGTTGACCACGACATCCAGGCTCTGCAGCGCCTGGTGAAACGCATGGTGGTGATGGCGCGCGGTCAGAAGATCGCCGACGGCCCGGTGGACGAGGTGCGAAACGATCAGGAGGTGTTGCGCGCCTATGCCGGAGTCTGACACCACGCCGGTGCTCACCGCCCGCGACCTGGTGGCGGGCTACCTGCCTGGCATCCACATCCTGAACGGCATGTCGGTGGACGTATTCGCCGGTGAGGTGCGCTGCGTGCTTGGCCCGAATGGCACCGGCAAATCGACGCTGCTGAAGGTGCTGTACGGCTTCCTGCCCACCTTGTCGGGCGAAATGCGGCTTGGCGCGGCGTCGCTGCGCGATGTCGCTCCGCACCGCATGGGCGCCCTCGGGATCACCTACCTGCCGCAACGGCCCAGTCTCTTCCCCTATCTCACGGTGGAGGTGAATATGCGCCTCGGCACGTGGTCATTCCGGCGCAACCGCGCTTTGGCGCGCCAGCGGATTGAACGCGCGTATACGCAGTTCCCCGTCCTGAGCGAGCGGCGGCGGCAGGCAGCGGGTACCCTGTCCGGCGGCCAGCAGCGCCAGTTGGAGATCGCCCGTGCCCTGCTGACTGACCCCAAGGTCATGCTGATCGACGAACCTACCGCCAGCATCGAGCCACGCATCGCCGCACAGATTTACAGACTGATTGACGGACTGGCCCGCGATGAGGGCAAGGCGATCCTTCTGGTGGATCAGAACGTCACCGGCGCGCTGAGTATCGCCGACTATGTGTACGTGATGCGAACCGGGAGTTTGCTTGAAGAGGGACGTCGCGGCGATTTCACGGGCGATGTGGAGAGGCTGGTCAGCCGGTGGTTGTACACCCGATAGATCGCTGATGGTCAGTAAGCCATCTCTTGAAGTCCCGCAGCGGCGGAGTTTTCAGTCCTCCGGAAACGGCCGGAGACGTCTGAGCGACGCTGAATGTGCGAGCGCAACCGCTCGGCAAGCTCTGTTTCAGAGAGCTCACCATCTGCGGGAGCGAGCATGATCCGCGCGGCGTCCACCGGTGTCGCCACCAGGCGAAATCCGCTCACAGCGAGGAAGAGGCCGGTCGCGGTGAAGGCCGCGGGTATATTGTCATCGACGAAAGGTTGGTGCTGGCTGATGCCCGCGGCACCGTTCGCGGCCCAGATGATCAGATCCGACGCATTGGTCCGACCATAGCGGTTTACTGACCTGACCAACGCCGGACGCGAGTGGTTCACCGCAAGCGAATGGCGGCCAGGCATTTGAGCCTCGGCGGCAGTCGCCCTGCGCTCGAGCGATCGCGGGCGCTGCGCTCATCCGGTTTAACCGCCCCCGGGCCCGGACATCCTGTGCCAGCATCGTGACTGAGCGACTCGGCCAGCCGCCGCAGGCCACGGCGTTGCGCCGTCGGGCGGCATGCGGCAACATATTGCGGCGCAATTCCTGGGCGCGGCTTGCGAGCCCGGCCGGGCGGGCATCCGGGCGCATTCCGG
>JASHQG010000715.1 GCA_030037665.1 Acetobacteraceae bacterium | reverse complement strand
GACCGGATCGCTGCGAGCGCCATAGTGCGCAAGTCTGCCGATCTCACCGACGCCGCCAGGTTCGGCCTGCCGTGGCACAATTCGTCAAGCGAGATGAGATATTCGATTACACGCGGCCTGCTCTCGCGCATTGCGTTTCAGTGGTCCAACTCGTTACAGGTTGCGGGTGAGCTTCGGGGCGCGTCGCCAACCATTGGCCGAACCAGGCAATGGTTCGGCCGTCAAAATGCCATATCCGGCGAGCAGCCCAAGTCACTCAGTAGCCGGGATAGGCAAAGGGCGGCGGGTAGTAGTACGGGGGCGGCACATAGTAGACGGGCGGAGGCGCAACAAAAACTGGTGGCGCAACATAGATTGGTGGGAAGCCGATAAACACACCGCCGCGCCAGCAGCAGCTCCAACGGCCACCGTGCCATCCCCAGCCGCCGCCATGCCAGGTTCCGCCGCCACGCCAGGTTCCCCCACCGTGCCAGCCGCCGCCGCCGTGCCAACCACCTCCGCCGGCGCGCCCATGCCATTGCGCTTGCGCAGCCGGCGTTGAGAAAAGGACAAGCGCCGCCATGAACGCGGCAACCGCCGCGACGCCGGTAACGGGGCGGAGGCTCGAGATAAGGGGCCGCATCGGGGGAACTCCTCGCTCTGACTGAATAGTGGCACTGATCGCGGCGTCGCTAAAGGGCGTCGGTCTTCGTCTTCGCGTCACAGAACGATCGGTGTGGTGCTGCTTTCGCCGAAGCGACGATCGCGCGGAGCGCTGCCGTGGCGTCTGACGTGAGCGAGCTCCCTCACCCGCCGTGCGCAACGGGCGTGACGACCTGACCCGCGTTGTGGGAGAGGATTTCGGCGGCCCGGTTTCCCGACCGTATCGCGCCTTCGATTGTCGCGGGCAGGCCCGTCGCGGTCCAATCACCGGCCAGTACTAAATTGGCGAGCGCCGTATGCGCAGACGGCCGCCGCGCTTCCTGCAGCGCCGTCGCCGCGAACGTGGCGCGACGTTCCTTGACCACGCGGAACGGCGGCATATCGCCGGTGACCTGCAGAGCGGCACACACATCGGGCCAGACGGCCGCGGCAATCGTTTCAGCGGGATCGTCCACCATGCGGTTTGCGGCGCTGATCGTCACCGAGACATGACCCTCTTTGACGAATACCCATTCGGCCGTGCCGCCCACCACGCCGACGAACCCGGCCTCGCCGGGATCGGCCTCAAGGCGGAAATGGATGTTGAGAATTGATTCGAACTCATCCGGTGCGGTCAGTCCGGGCAGCAACATCGTGGCGACCCAGGGCGGCACCGCGAGCACCACCGCCTCATCCATGCCGAGCGCAACCGTCTCGCCGGTGGTCTGCAAACCGACGACACGCCCACCCGCGATATGCATCGCCGCGACACGACGGCTGAAGTGAATGGACGCACCGCGCGCCGCAAGCGTCGCCACGGCGGGATCGATCAGTGCCGGCGCCAACCCTTCGCGCGGGAAGCGCGGCACGCACGCGCCGCCGCCCTGCATCAGGGTCTCGCGAACGACCGCACCAAGCAGACGCGCCAGCGCCCGCTCCGGTGGCGTGTTCAGCGCGGCGATGGCGAGCGGCTCAATGAGCCGACGGTAAAGCCGCCCATGCCTGAGCGCGGCGGCGACGGTCGTGTCGCCCCCGCGCGAGACCAGCCCCCGGAGCGCCAGATAATCGACCAGCTGCGTGCCCGGAACGCGCATCCTTGGCAGCAGAATCCACCAGGGGATGACGCCGCGATTGGGACGCACGGCCCAGCGCTCATCGGTAGGAATTTCGACGAACGGAAATAGCGCCGACGTCGGTCCGCCGAACTTCGCCGCCGCATCGATGGCCGCGATGTAGGCAAACGCGGCGCGGTTACCCGAGAGCAGCAGGTGGTTGCCGTTGTCGATCGTCAGGCCGAGTTCGCGGTCGAAATAGGAGCGGCAGCGCCCGCCTGCCGCCGGACCCGCTTCGTAGAGCGTGACGCCCCATCCCGCGTCGGTCAGCGCCAGCGCGGTGGAGAGGCCGGCCAGGCCGGCGCCGATGATGTGGGCGTGACGCATGCGCTCCCTGCTGCACGCCCATGCCAACCGGGCGGCGGTGCGGCTCTACACTGCACCACCACCCCCGGGCTACTCCGCGGCGACGCCGATCTCGGCGCGGTGCGCGAAACGGCGCGGAATGTGCAGGCCAAACGCGGCAATGATGGCGGAAAGCAGCGTGAACAGCGCGAGGCCATAGAGGCCGCCGGAAAAGCTGCCGGTCACATCCTTCAGCCAGCCAACGATGGTCGGGCCGAAGAAGCCACCGACGTTGCCGATCGAGTTGATCCATGCCACGCCGGCTGCAGCGGCAGTGCCTGTCAGCATCATCGGCGGCATCGACCAGAATGGCCCCTTGGTCCCGTAGAAGCCGGCGGTCGCAACGCAGAGGCCTGCGAGCGCCCACCACGTACCCATGGTCAGACCGGCGAGCACGAGGCCGGCGGTGGAAACCACGCAGGCCCAGAAAAGGTTCCAGCGGCGTTCGCCCGTGCGGTCGGACACCCAGCCCCACGCCATCATGCTGATGGCGCCGCAGACGTAAGCAAGCATGGTCGCGTAGCCGGTGCCCATGGTGGTCGCGCCGAGCGACTTGATCATTTGCGGAATGAACAAAACGATGCCGAGGCTCGCTGTGACGATGCCGAGATAGTTCAGCGACAGCAGCAGGACTTTGGGATTGAACAGGGCCTGCACCATGCTGAACTTGCCGTGGGCCTCGACCGCCTTGCGTTCCGCCTCAAGCCGGCCGATCAGCCATGCTTTTTCTTCCGCGGTCAGCCAGCGCGCCTGTGCTGGCTTGTCGGTCAGATAAAACAGGACGCCGATGCCCATCAGCACGGTCGGCACGGCCTCCAGGATGAAAATCCATCTCCAGCCGGCAATGCCGAGCCAGCCGTTGAGCCCGAGGATAGCGGTCGACAGCGGTGCGCCGAGCGCCACGGAAACCGGCAGCGCCAGCGTGAAGCCCGAGACGATGCGGGCGCGGTGATGGTCCGGGAACCAGTAGGTGAACAGCAGCAGGATGCCGGGGAATAAGCCCGCCTCGGCGGTGCCGAGCAGGAAGCGAACGAGGAGGAAGCTCCTCGGGCCGACCACAAAGGCGGTTGCGAGGGACGCGACGCCCCAAGAGATCATGATCCGCGCGATCCACAGCCGCGCGCCGACCTTGTCGAGCGCGACGTTGCTCGGGACCTCGAACAGGCAATAGCCGAGATAGAAGGCGCCGGCGCTCAATCCGAACGCAGCAGCCGTAAGGCCGATCTCCTTATTCATGGTGAGGGCGGCGAAGCCGACGTTGATGCGGTCAAGATAGCAGAAGAAATAGACCACGGCGGCGAACGGCAGCAGGCGCCAATAGACCTTGCGCATGGTCGCCTGCTCGATAGTGCGGACCATCAGTGTTTTCTCCCCAGGTAGCAGCGGACCGGCCGCGTGGCCGATCGTTACCCGGGCATTGCGACAGCAGGATTTGTGAAAGTCAATTCCCGTCAGGATAATTCCCTACTAACGCGCAGCACGGTTAGAAAGGCCATCCGCCGTTCCCGCGCCGGCGAGGCCGCGCAACGCCCAATCCCTCCGCGGCGGACTGTGCAAGTTAACCAGGGAGGCTCATCCTGCCAGGCGCGCAGCATCGTCGTGGCGGCGTCGCGTTTGCGGCGCGCGGCGAGGGAGGGAAAGCCATGGCCACACGCATCGGGATTGCCGGCGTCACCGGCCGGATGGGCCACCTGCTGATCGAGGAGACACGCGCCGCCAGCGCGGTGCTGGCCGGTGGGATCGGCCGGCCCGGCTCCGACAAGCCGACGCCCGCCGGCGTCGATCGGTACCCCGACCTTGCCGCGCTGGCGGCCGCCTCAGACGTGGTGGTGGACTTCACGAACGCTGCCACGGCGCAGCCTTACGCTGCCGCGATGGCGGCGTCCGGAAAGGCCTGGGTGCTCGGGACCTCCGGCCTCACAGCGGCCGATGAAGCGGCCGTGGAAACCGCGGCCGCCCGCATTCCTGTCGTCTATGCATCGAATTTCTCCGCCGGCGTTAACCTGGTCCTCGCGCTGGCGGAACAGATGGGCGCCGCTCTGCCGGCGGATGCGTACGACGCCGAGATCATGGAGATGCACCACCGCCAGAAGGTGGACGCGCCGTCCGGCACGGCGATCGGCATGGGGCGCGCGGTTGCCAAGGGCCGCGGCGTGAAGCTGGAGGATGTGATCGTCAGCGGCCGGGACGGCCATTCCGGCGCGCGGCCGACCGGCGCGATCGGCTTCGCCGCATTGCGCGGCGGTCAGGTGGTCGGTGAGCATACGCTCATCTTCGCCGCCGCTACCGAACACATAGCGCTCACCCATCGCGCCTTTGACCGCCGCGCGTTCGCCACCGGCGCGATCCGCGCGGCTGAATGGGTGGTGGGCAAGCCGCCTCGCCTCTATTCGATGATGGACGTTCTGGGAATGCGATGAACGCTGGCGCGACGCGGTTCGCTGCGCGCTATCCCATCGTCTGGCACGTCATCGAAGCGGAAGGCGCCGGTCCGTGGCTCGCAACGATGGGGTTGCTGCCGGCGGCAGAACTGCTGCGGCGCGCCGGCATGACCACCGACGGGCGAAACCGTGATGATTTCCGCCGGCTGAGCCTCGACAACGGTGCCGTTGCGCTCCTGCGCCCGCAGCGCATGCCGGACGCCGCGTTGACGCCAACGCTCGGCGGCAGGTTTCGCGGCCGGCCCGACGCATGGCGGCAACTGATCGACGCGCACGTGTTCTTCTGGACCGATCCAGGGCGGCGCGACCGGTTCCTGGAGGCTTGCACGCGACTGCGTGCGACAAGCCGTTCTGCCGGTGCCGCGATCCGGCCCGTGATCCTCGCATTCGACACAGCGGCGCTGCTCAGCCGCCACGGCGAGGCGGCCTTCCTGACCCGCTTCAACGCCGGATCAACCCTACGCGGTGGTTCGCGTGTGCGCCGCGACGAAGCCACACTCGTGCCGGTCAGCCGGTATCGATCCGGGAGCGTTGCGGAACTTGCTCTGCGTTGCGCCCTCGGGTGTCCGGTTGAGACCGCCACCGGCCAACCATGATGTGATCGTCCGCCAGTCGCCCGCACCGCGACAGGTGCCGCGACGCAATGCGGCGGGCATCGCCCAATGGATGCCCTAGTTCGCGCCCTATGAGCGCGCTGCGACCGGCCGACACGGGGCCAAACCCATCGCCAGGCAACGGTTGCGGCGTGATCGGCCGGCGGTATCGCCGCGATCACGTCCGGCCGACGAGCGGGCGGCCATCGCAGCGATCGACCTGCATCGCTGCCTTGCCGGACACTTGACCCCCCCGGCCGTTTTCCGTCACACAGCCCAGCCCGGCAAGTCCGGCCCGGGCGGGACCGGTCATTCCTCGTCACCTACCCATCAAGAGAGCATTCCATGCGCGATAAGGGCGAGTTCCTCTTCACATCCGAATCCGTCTCCGAGGGCCACCCCGATAAGGTTGCCGACCGCCTGAGCGACACCGTTCTGGACGCGTTTCTGACCGCCGACCCCTATTCGCGGGTCGCCTGCGAAACCCTCGTCACAACCAACCGCGTCATCTTCGCCGGCGAGACCCGCGGGCCGGAAACCGTCACGCCCGAGTTGCTGACGCACCTCGCCCGCCTCGCGATCCACGACATCGGCTATGACCAGCCCGGCTTCTCCTGGAGGCACGCCGAGATCTCCTGCCACCTGCACGCGCAGTCTTCCGATATTGCCCAGGGCGTCGATGCCGCCGGCAACAAGGACGAGGGCGCCGGCGACCAGGGTATGATGTTCGGCTACGCCTGCCGCGAAACGCCGGCATTGATGCCTGCGCCGATCCACTATGCGCATGAAATCCTGCGTCGCATCCGCGAGCTGCGCCACGCGCACGACAAGTCGGTCGACGGTCTGCTCCCTGACGCCAAGAGCCAGGTCACACTCCGCTACGTTGACGGCAATCCGGTGGGTGCGACCGCCATCGTCGTCTCCACCCAGCACGTCGATGGCCTCGAGCAGGCCGACATCAAGCGAATGCTTTGGCCGATCGTGTCGACGACGCTGCCGAACGGCTGGATGCCGCCGGAGCGCGAGTTTTACGTCAACCCGACCGGCAAATTCGTCATCGGCGGTCCGGACGGCGACTGCGGCCTCACGGGGCGCAAGATCATCGTCGACACCTATGGCGGCGCCGCGCCGCATGGGGGCGGCGCTTTCAGCGGGAAGGATCCGACGAAAGTAGACCGTTCCGCCGCCTACGCCTGCCGATACCTCGCGAAAAACGTGGTCGCTGCGGATCTCGCCGATCGCTGCACCATCCAGATCGCTTACGCAATTGGTGTTTCGCAGCCGCTATCGGTCTATGTGGACCTGCAAGGCACCGGCAAGGATGTTGACGAGACTAAGATTGAGAAGGTGCTGCGCGACGCGGTGGATTTGTCCCCGCGCGGCATCCGCGAACATCTGCATTTGAACCGGCCGATCTATGCGCCCACCTCGGCCTACGGCCATTTCGGCCGCGAGCCCGACGAGGACAAGGCCACATTCACGTGGGAAAAGACCGACCTCGTGCCAACGCTGAAGTCAGCCTTCGGGCGCTGAAGCCGCCGCCTGAGCGGCTTTACGGCCGCCGCAGCGGCCACAAGCTGCGCCCGCGCCAGCAATGGCTGCTCGATGTCGTGCTGCCGCGGCTCGTGCTGCAGCCGGACGAAGGCGTTGCTCCCGTCTTCAGAGATGGAGGTCAGGCGGCGTTCGCGGCGACGCCACCGAGCCGCACAGGCACCGCGGCGCCCACGCTCCGCCCGGACAGCGCGTGTGCGTTCTCCTCGTCACGCCTGCCGTCCGCGCTTTGGCTTGAAGTCGGTTTCGGCGCGGGCGAACACGCGCTGGCGCAAATCGCCGCCCATCCGGATGCAACGCTGATCGCCTGCGAGGTGTTCGAGAACGGCATTTGCTCGCTGCTCTCGCGCCTCGTACCGGAGGGTGCCGAGGCGGACGCACCACTGCCACCCAACCTGCGACTATGGACGGCCGACGCGCGCATCCTGCTCCGCGGCCTGCCCGACGCGTCCCTCGAGCGCCTGTTTCTCCTCTTCCCCGATCCGTGGCCAAAAGCGCGCCATGCCAAGCGTCGCTTTGTCCATCCGGCCATGCTGCCGTTACTCGCCCGCGTGCTTCGCCCGGGCGCCGAATGGCGCATCGCAAGCGACGATCCGACCTACCAGACCTGGGTTGATGACGTGATGGCGGCGCAGGATTTTTTCCTCACCGAGCCACCGGCGATCGAACGCCCGCCGGACTGGCCGCCGACGCGCTACGAGGCGAAGGCTCTGCGCGATGGCCGCACACCGCATTATTGGACATTTTGGCGCCGGCGTTGAGCGACGGCCAGCGTTCGCACGTTTGGCGAGGCCGCGCTTTCGTCAAGGCCAGACGCAAAGTAACGAAACAAGCCTCTGCGGGCGGAGAGATCGTGCGTCGAGGGCCGGGGACTGCTGCGTCGACGCGTTCCCAACAAGAAAGAGGGATAGCCGTCCTCCCCGTGGGGAGGGAGGTCGCGCGAGTGATAAAAACCCGCAAGCCCGCCTGGTTCTACAGCCTGGTCACTCAAGAAGAGCGCCAAATTTGCGCCTACCCACAGCCCTATCATTCGTCGCGGATCGGCTGACAGTCCGGCGCAAATCTCGCAATCGCAACAGCACCCCCTTCACGCTGCGGCCACTAGCGATCTGCAAGATCGCGCGTGGTACGGACCGGCAGCTTCAGTACTTTGCACAGAGAGACAAGGTTTGCGTCCCGTGGACGCGCTTTGCCGGTTTCCCACAAATAGATGCTGGCGGCGCTGACACCGGCACGTTCTGCTGCATCGATGACCGACAATCCGCGCTTGGTGCGGGCCCCG
>JASHQG010000714.1 GCA_030037665.1 Acetobacteraceae bacterium | reverse complement strand
CGCGGCAGCGACCCCGATGCGCTCGACGACTGGATCCGGGATGCGATGGCCTGCGGAATCCATACAATGCAGAGGTTGCCGTGAAGCTACGCTACGATATCAACGCGGTGCGCAACGCGATTTCTGAGCCATGGAGTAACGGCCAGACCGAGGGGCAGATCAATCGGCTAAAAATGCTCAAACGCTCAATGTATGGGCGAGCCAGTGTCGCATTGCTCCGCGCCAGGATGCGTCCCCTCCCTGAGATCGAGGATCACCAAGTGTGAGCCAGACCCGTCCAAACGGCAACGTGACACTGGTCAGGCGCGACCTCTCCTAAAAAATGCTCTTGATCGCATCTACCGCCGAACCAGCAGCATCTTCCACCGCACTTGCCGCGCTGCTTGCCGCATCGCCCGCCGCGCTTGCCGCACTGCTTGCCGCGTCACCAACAGCATTTACGGCGCTTCCCGCCGCGTCTTCGACCGCACTGGCCGCATCGCTCACAGCAGTCCCGGCGGCACTGGCCGCGTCGCCGATCGCCTTCCCGGCATGCTTCACCCCTTCGATTTCCGCATCCACTGCGTCGCCCGCCGCATTCAGGATCGCCTTGCCTGTCTCGGTGTTCATCAGTTCGTTGCCGAGGTAGCCCACCGCGCCGCCGACCACCGCGCCGGCGACCAGGCCGACCGCGGTGCCTGCTCCGGGGATTATACTGCCGACCGCCGCCCCGAGCTCCGCGCCGGCCACCGCGCCGGCCATGCCGGCTCCCACACCAACGGCCGTCTTGGCCGCGACATCCACCGTGGCGTGCCCGCCCGTCATCTTGCCATCTTCGACCTTTCCGACGTCGTCGATCAGGGCCATGCCGCCAGCAACGACGCCACCGATGACGCCACCCACCCCCGCGGCCCCGAGGCCGGCCCCGGCCGCATCGCCCGCGGCGCCCGCGACTGCATCACCGCCGCCACCGGCCGCGGCAGCAGCGGCATCGCCTCCTCCGCCCGCAGCGTTGGCGACCAGCTTGCCCGCCATGGTCAGGCCCCCGACCTCGGCGGTCTTGCCGCCGACATCCAAGGCGGCAGCACCAGCCGTCATCTGCCCGTTCCTGACCTTGCCGAGATCGTCGTACAGCGTGATGCCGCCTGCGATCGCGCCGCCAAGGGCGCCCGCTTCGGCCGCGCCCCCCAGACCCGCCTCGGCAGTGGGAGTCGCTGGCTCCGGAACCGTGCCTGACGGTGTCTCAATCGCCGGCACTTCCTGCGTTTGGGCCAGCGGATCGGCGATCGGGCTGCCGTCGCCGGGGCGCACCTGCACCTGGCCGGGCGGGTGCTGGTTGCCCAGGTCGTACGGGATGGGATCTCCTGGCATCGGGTTGGCGGTCAGGTTGGGCGACCCCGGTTCGACCGGCTGGAGCTCGTTGGAAAACAGTTGCACTGGCTTGCTGGGGCCCGAGAGATAGTCGGGCGGTGGGCCGGGATCGGCGCCGGGGACGGCGGTGAGATTGGGCGAGCCCGGCTCGATTGGCTGGATCTCGCTTGTCGCCCCGGGGGCCGTCTCGGCGGGCGGTCCATCGCCGGACGGATCGGGCATCCCGACACTGTCCCCAGGGTCTGTGTCGATCGAGGCGTCGGGACCCTGGCCGGGCTTTGGGGGCGGCTGGCTGCTGACGACCACGCGCGTGTTGGGCCAGCCGACCGGCTCACCCTCGGTCCGATAGAAGGGGCCGCCCATGACGTCCCCCGGCTTGGGCACGACGGTAGAGGGACCACGCGGCACCGCCATATCCGTCCGGTCCGCGAGACTCAGCCCTGCTGGCGTGGTCTCTCCTTCGGGCGGCACCTGGTTCAACATCTCGGTGAAATCGGGGTTGTACGGCGCGTTGCCTTGCGCGATGATGTTGCCGCCAGGACGCAGCGTCTGCGCGACGTTCTCGAGATTTGGCACGTAGCCACGCGGGTTGTTGATGATCGCGGCATCGAACCGACCGGCCAGCTCTGCCGGCGGCGGCTGCTCCGCGTTGAACTGCGGGAGATCGGCCTGCGGGGGACGGGGCTCACCGAGACCGGTGGACGTGCCCTCTGGCGAATTCGGGTCGGGCGGCGGACTGAAATCGGTGCGCGTGACCTGCACGAGGTTTGGGTCGGGGGGCAGGCCGAGATCGGTCGGCCAGGCTCCGGCGCCAACCTCCAGCACCTGTGTCGGTGATCCGTTCGCGTTCGTCGGCACGCGAACCATCGGGCCCGTCCCTGTGACGTTGTTGGGCGTGAACTGCGTCCGCCCCCGTGCGCCGAGTGCGTCCAGCGCCTGGCCGACCTGATTCAGCGGCACGTTGAAGCCAATCGGGCCGTCCGCGCCCATCGGCGTGAGAAATGCATCATCGCCAATGCCGAGAGCCTCCTGCAACCATTGAACCTGCGCAGGAGAAAGCACACCCGCCGTGCCGGACATCGTGATGATCCTTTCGGAGCTGCGTCAGCGTATTGCGTTAGAGAGCGTGCCAAGCGTCGCGGCGAGCGTCTTGCTGATGGTCAAGGGGAAGAAGGGATTGTCGTCGAGCTTAGCGATGATCTGAGAACCCGCCGCGAACGCCTCGTAACGCTCGAGGATTGCTTTCGCCTCCGCCATGAGCTTCGCGCGTTGCGCTGCATCCGCGGCGCCGTTCACTTCGTCGAGCTTGTGCGCGAGGCTTTCGTCGAGCTGTTCTAGGACGGGTTCCACGCGCTCGCGGAAGCTCGCTTCGAGGGCCGACTCAATATCGATGCCCTGACAGGCCGCCATGACAGCGCTCTTCAGCTTGCCGAGATCGGTTTCGATCTTTTTACGGGTGGCGACCCATGCCAAACGCGACTTCGCCACCTTCTGCGTGGCGGCAGGGTCCGGGGGAGCGGCGCCATTAGGACGGGCTCCATTCCCGGCGGAAGCAGCGGGCGCAGCGGGAGGAGTGCCGAGCATCGCCTGCAGTGAATCCGCTGCCCTGGTCGCACCGGCGAGGTCGCCCGATTTCAGAGCCGCCTGCGCGACGACCGCTGTTTTCTTGAAGGCGTCGAGCCGCGCAGGATCGCTCGCGGTGAGGGGGATAAGCTGCTTTACGAGGCCGGTGATGCGCGCGGTAAGCACCCCGGCATCCGCACCGGGCGCGGGCGTCTCGGCGGACGACGCCGGTGGTGGAGTGC
>JASHQG010000713.1 GCA_030037665.1 Acetobacteraceae bacterium | reverse complement strand
TGGCCCGGCAGCGCGGTTCCACGATCGGCCCACCAGGCTGGCGTGACGACGCCTTCGGTCTCGCTGACATGGCGCAGCTCGATCAGCTGCGTGTTGGTGTCGTCGATCGGCACGATCCAGCGACTCATCATTGGGCCGCTAAACGGATGCGGCTGCTGACCGGTTTCCCAGATCGGTGCGACCTGCTGGAGGTTGGGCAGCACGTTCTCCACCATGCGCGCCCAGAGATTGTCGCCGACACGGCGCGTGGCGATGTAGATGATGCCGATGGGAGTTTCGGCGAAGTCGAGTTCCGGCAGCACGCCGAATTCAGCCGTGAACACCGCGCCGCTGACGATCGTGTGGAGGAATGCGGTGTGCACCGCATCCATCGTGTTCTCGAGAATCTGCAGCCAGTTGCAGGGATAACGATATTTCTGCCCAGGAATGACGCGATAGCCTGGCCGCGTCAGGCTGTCGTAATTGGGGAAGGCGGGCATCTGCTCCGGCGGGCCCATGTAGACAAACACGAGGCCATGCGCCTCATGCACTGGATAGGCGCCGTGGAACAGGCGACGCTTAAGCGTGCTGGTGGCCGGCTCGCCCGGGGTTTCCAGGATGGTGCCGTCCACGTCGAACAACCAACCGTGGTAGCAGCAGCGGATGCCCTTGTCCCCAATCAGTCCGAATTCCAGCGAGGTGCCGCGGTGCGGGCAGTGCCGCTCGAGCACGCCGACCTGGCCGGAGCCATCGCGAAAGGCGACCAACTCCTCGCCGAGGATGGTCACTGCGTGCGGCAGGTCCTTGAGATCATCGGAATAGCAGACCGGCTGCCAGAAGCGGCGCAGGTATTCGCCGCATGGCGTATCCGGGCCGACATGCGTCAGCTCGGTATCTTCCTGCGGTACCCGGCGATGGTGATAACCGCTATAGCGCGACTTCAAGAACGGCGCCCTGGCCGGCATGACAGCCTCCTTGTCAGGGATGTGTGGTCGGCGTCCTCGTGCGACGGTGAACCAGGGGGAATTGCGACGTCAACAACAATAAGATGTCTCTTCGGCTCAGGCGCCGTGGCACGACATCATCCACCGACCGGTCGCACCGCCGTGCTCGCTCAAAGACGGCTGCCTCCGAGGACCAGGATGCGCGTACAGTCACCGCGAGTGTGCAACGCCTCCGGAGCGGTTGGTCAGTACCGCGGCCCCTTGCAGACGGCCCGCGCGCAGATCGTCCAGCGCCTTATTGGCGTCCTCCAGGACGTAGGGCAACGGGCGCGTCCTGACCGGGACGCGTGGCGCCAGCGCGAGAAACTCCTCGCCGTCGCGCCGTGTGAGGTTGGCAACCGAGCGGACCACGCGCTCGCCCCACAACAGGTCGTAGCTGAAGCTCGGAATCGGACTCATGTGGATGCCCGCGCAGACCACCGTGCCGCCACGCTCCACCGCGCGTAACGCCGCCGGCACCAGCGGTCCGACGGGTGCGAAAATGATCGCCGCATCGAGCGGTTCGGGTGGGGCAACGTCCGACCCGTCGGCCCAAACCGCGCCGAGGTCGCGCGCGAAGGTCTGCGCCTCGGTGTCGCGCGGACTGGTGAACGCGAACACGCGGCGCCCCTGCCAACGCGCTACCTGCGCGATGATGTGCGCTGCGGCCCCGAAACCGTACAGCCCGAGCCGCTCGCCATCGCCCGCCATGCGCAGCGCGCGGTAGCCGATCAGGCCGGCGCAGAGCAGCGGCGCTGCTTCAACATCGGAATAAACGGGCGGAATGGCGAAGCAAAACCGTTCGTCGGCGACGGTGCAGTCCGCATAGCCGCCATCGATCTGGTAGCCGGTGAAGCGTGCCTGTGCACACAGGTTCTCGCGACCCGAGCGACAGAAGTCGCAGACACCGCAGGCGAAGCCGAGCCACGGCACGCCGACGCGCTCGCCGATCGCGAAGCGCTCCGCGCCGGGACCATGCGCGGCAACGGTGCCAATGATTTCGTGGCCGGGGATCAGCGGCAGCTTCGGCTGGGTCAGTTCGCCGTCCACCACGTGCAGGTCGGTGCGGCAGACCGCACAGGCGCTCACCCGCAACAGGAGCTGCCCAGGACCAGGCGCCGGCTCGGCGATCGCAGCCAGGCGGAGTCGTTGGCGCGGAGCGTCGAGGATCATGGCGCGCATCGAATCCCTCCATCGGCAATTGATTGTCCTGCCCGGCGGGCCCGATCATAGCCGCGTCTGGCCCAGCATGGAGGGTGCGCATGCCCGACGCCCAATCGTCCGCGACCGTACGCCCGACCTGGGCCGCCGGCCTGACGCGCGTCCCGTTCTGGGTCTACCAGGACCCTGACGTGCTGCGCGCGGAACAAGAGAGCGTGTTCGAAGGCCCGGCATGGAATTACCTCTGCCTGGAGGTCGAGATCCCCAGTCCGGGCGACTGGCGCACCACGTGTGTCGGCTCCATGCCGGTCGTTGTGGTGCGCGACACCGACAGCACGATCGCCGCGTTCGAGAACCGCTGCGCGCATCGCGGCGCTCTGATCTGCTTCGAAGACGGCGGCAGCGGCGCGAAAGACTTCACCTGCGCGTATCACGCCTGGCGCTACAACCTGCGCGGCGACCTGCAAAGTGTTGCCTTCCAGCGCGGTGTCGGTGGCAAGGGCGGCATGCCGGACAGCTTCTCTATCGCTGATCACGGACCGCGCAAACTGCGCACGACGACATTCCACGGCCTGGTGTTCGGCACGCTCAGCCCGGACACGCCGGATTTCGAGACCTTCATCGGCCCTGCCATCGCCGCGCGGTTGCGCGTTGCCGCGAGTCGCAAGCTGGAGATCATCGGCCGCTTCACTGAAGTGCTGCCGAACAATTGGAAACTCTACGCCGAGAACGTGCGCGACACCTATCATGCGAGCCTGCTTCATCTGTTCTTTGCCACGTTCAAGATCAACCGGCTGAGCCAGGGTGGCGGCGTGGAGGTCAACGACGCCGGAAGCTGCCACGTCTCCACCACACTGGCGCCCGACACGGCGGTGGATAATGCCTATGCGGGCATGCGCTCCGTGGATGATGGGTTCCGTCTGAAAGACGGTGGCCTGCTCGATGTCGTGGAGGAGCATGGCGACCGGGTGCGGCAACAGATCATTTCGGTGTTTCCGAACTTCGTCATGCAGCGCACCCAGAACATCATGGCGGTGCGCCATTTCGTGCCGCGCGGCGTTGGGCAGTGCGATCTCCATTGGATCTATCTCGGCTACGCCGACGACACGCCGGAAATGCGCGCCCGGCGGCTGCGGCAGTTGAACCTGGCCGGGCCGGCAGGTTTCGTGTCGATGGAGGATGGCTGCATCGGCGGCTTCGTCGAACGTGGTGCAGCGACGGCAACGGGACGGAGCGCGGTGGTGGAAATGGGCGGCGCGGGGACCGAGAGCCAGGACACACGGGCGACCGAGGCGGCAATCAGGGGGTTCTGGCGAATGTGGCGAGGGCTCGTGGGGGTGTAGCCGCCATGGCGCGCAGCGGAGTCGCCAAAAGCTGAACGAACCCGGTGCCGGTTTCTCGACCGCTCACGCCAGTTCGGCAATCGCGTTCAGGCAATCCGAAGCCGGCTGGCACACGCGGCCTGTCCGGCACGCACCGCGTGTTGACGCCGCCAACCCGATACGCCACATAGCCAGCCCTTCCGGTGG
>JASHQG010000712.1 GCA_030037665.1 Acetobacteraceae bacterium | reverse complement strand
CGACAGCTCCTGAATTTGGGGAATGTCGGCCAAGATGGCTCTCCAGTTGGTAGTCTGGTGTCTCTCCTGGGCTCCCAGCATGAGGACCGGGTACCAACGAGACGAGGCAAAACGATGGCGGCTACGCTTCACAGAGGAGACGGAAACATGCCACAAAAAGGTCGCGGGATTTTCATGGTGTACGTTGATATCGACGCCAATGACGTGCGGGAATTCAACGAGTGGTATAACAAGGAACATCTACCGGAATTGCTCTCGGTGCCCGGCATTCTGTCAGCGGCCCGCTACGAGGCAGTCAAGGGTGGCCCACGGTACCTGGCATGCTATGAACTGGAAAGCGCGGCGGTGATGCAGACGCCGGCGTTTACCAACCGGCCGCGGACGCCGTGGGGACAGAAAGTCTCGCCGTCCGTGATTGGGAAGAATTTGACACGCATTGTCGGGGAACAAATTTACCCAGACGGCATAGAATTGCCGGAGCGTGGCATGGCGCCGGTGTTGCAGATTGGCCGTATGTCCGTCCCCGCCGAGGTCGATGCGGAGTGGAACGCCTGGTACAGTGGGGAGTATGTGCCAGGCTACCGCAAGGTGCCGGGAGTGATCTACGCCCGCCGCTATCGGGTTCTCGAGGGTACCAGCGGCTACAGCACGGTTTACGAATTTGCCAGCACGGCCGTGCCCGAAAGCGCGGAGTGGAAGGAGCAACAGCAACATTCCTCGCCCAATTCGGCGCGCATGCGGCAAGTCATGACGCATGCACCGGGCTCGGCCGGGGTGTACGTACGGGTGAATCCCTAAACCCCGAGCACGGTAGAATGTAGCTGTTCGACATCATCGGCGGCTGTGCACGGTTTCATCGACCAAAACCTGCTCACTTTGAGTGATCGCAGGGTCCGCTTCGACGACTGTGCCAGCCGCCGGACGGTCGAGGTGCCGCGGCATGATGCCGCGACTGGGACGCCTACCCGGAGCTGATGAACCCGAAGGGCGCTGGCTACGCGTGTCCACCTGGGACAGCCACTCCTCCTGCTACGCGGTCATTCACATGCGGATCGCCGGCTTTCGGCAATGTGGACCGCACGCCAGCTTCTTGCCAGCGACCCTGGCTGGAGAAATCGGCGGGCATGACCGCCCACACCAGTCCAGCCTATATATAGTTTTACAATTCGGCCGGCCCGCTTTGTACACCGGCCAGAATTTCGTGGGGCGGCCAGCGACGCAATTTTGCACGCGATGCCGGTGACGCCGCGTCGGGTTGTGTGGTCTGCTGAGAGGTTCATCGCCCTACTTGCCGTTCCACCTCATAAGGCGTGCTGTCTTTGAGCCGGCGCGCGATCAGCGCCACACGGCGGCCGAAGCGCTCAGCCGTTGAGCGGTCGCTCGCCGGCGGTTCTTCGTTGGCAGACCGGTCGCCGTTCGACTGCGACATGGCGCCGAGCCAGGTTCCGAGACGATTGACATCGTCGCGAGAACCACCCGACCAGTTGTTGCCGGGCGGGTCGCCGACGCCGACCCAGATCATGCCCATCTGCGCGGCGAACACCGCGAGATCAATCAGCGTGTTGAGCTTGTCGCCTGATTGCGACGCCGAGTTGGTGAAGCCGGCCGCGACCTTGTCCTTCCAGGCCTGCGCCCGCCACGGATTGAACGCCCATTCGAGAAACGTCTTCAGCCGCGCCGACACCATGCCCATGTAGGTCGGCGAGCCGAGGATGATGGCATCGGAGTCCTGCAGCAGCTTTTCGATACCTGCGTTGGACCAGCGTCCATCTTTGATATCGTGCTGCGCAATCTCGATGATATGCACGACTGCGCCGTCAATACCGCTGGCGCCCCGTGCGATCGCTTCCGCGAGCGCCGCGGTATGCCCGTTGTTGGTGACATAAACGATGCTGAGTGTGGTCATGATTGATTTCCGCTCTTTGCTGCAGAACATGACAGCGGCGGAGCTATCATTGAAATCCAAAGTCTTCTTTGGTTCTATCCATTGAATGGATAGGAAATTAGACCTCAATCTTCTGGTCACGTTCGAAGCACTGCTCGCGGAGCGCAATGTGTCGCGCACGGCGACGCGGCTGGGGCTGAGCCAGCCGGCGGTCAGCGCGCAGCTCGCTCGGCTGCGGGATGTATTCGGTGACCGGCTTTTCGTTTCGGCGCACCGCAGCATGGTGCCGACGGCTCGCGCATTGGAGCTGCAGGAGCCGTTGCGCGCAGCCCTTGACGAGGTGCGTGGCGTCGTCGTCGTCGGCCGGCAGTTTGATCACGCGCGCGCCTCGCTGACGGTGAAGATCGCGGCGTCGGATTATGTGCAATGCGCTCTACTGGCACCATTCGCGGCGGAATTACGCCGGCGCGCACCCGGCATCCGCATCGCAGCCCTGCCGCTCGACGGCCGCCTGGTTGGCAGGCAGGCCGAGCTCGGCGATGTCGATCTTGCCATCATGACGCGCGCAACTGCGCCCACGATGCTGCGGCATCGTGCCTTGTTCGACGAAAGCTATGTATGCGTCGCCCGGCGTCGCCACCCCCTCGTGCACGGCCGGCTCGATCTGAAGACGTTCCTAACGCTCGACCATGTCTTGGTGTCACCGCGCGGCGCCGGCTTCTGGGGGCCGACCGACGAGGCCCTGGCGGCGCTAGGCCATCGCCGCCGCGTCGTTCTGTCGGTATCGAGCTTTCTGGTCGTGCCGGAAATCGTCGCCCGCTCAGACCTCATCGCCCTGTTGCCGGAGCGTATCGCCCGCAGTCGTGGCCGTTCGCTGCAGGTACTCAAGCCGCCGATCGCAGTCGAAGGCTTTTCGGAATCAATGATTTGGCACGAGCGCACGCATCAGCACCCCGGCCATCGCTGGATCCGCGACACGTTGGCGGATTGGCTCAAATTAGTCCGTCGCGACTAGCTCATTCGCGCACGATGCCGGGCGGCCTCGGCCGTGGGCTGAATGTCCGGTTTCCCGCCGAAGCGCCTCAAAGCAGACGGACCGAAATACACCCAGCCTTGCCGCCGAACGGCACGAAACGACGCATCATTGCCATAGGGCGGCCCGTCGCCCGACGCCGTCAGCGGACGGTTTACCGGTTACGGGGTTGCCTCCCGGCCGGGAGGCCGTGTCGAGCTATGATGGCATGGACGACAGCGAGGACCCTCGCCCTCAGGATGCCCGTGCCTTGCTGGCACGGTAGGCCGCCTTCCGGTCCGAGATTCGGCGTGAACGCAAAGCCGACGAGCCATCGATCAACAGTTCTCTGAGAGCGACACAAGGCTGCCGCGCCACGCTCGCTGGGTGTGTCGTGTGGTCGCCGTTGGTGGAGCTCAAGCAGAACGACAACTGCCAACTCTCAGGTCCAGGGTGCGCGCGGCGGCGGAAGTGTTCGCCGCGAAATCCCAGCCGGAGCCGGTCAATGAATGAGGGAAATGAGCCTGGATCAGCTTCGGGCAGCGAGTCCTTCGCCACGACCAGGCCGGAGCAGCCGCACAGGTATGCCATCCGCAAGCAGGCGGTGTTCGTGATGTTGGGAGAGGGGCGAGGCGTAAGCGGGTCAATTAGCTCGACCAGGAACATGCGTGCGACTGTTGGACATGCAATAGCACGCGCTGCCGGAGGGAACGAAACGGTCAATGGGACAAATATAGGCGCCCGCGTAGCAGGACTGCCCCGAGGGGCGTGGTGGGGGGCCGCCAGCGTCTGGGAAGCCGCCGCCAGCGTATGTGGGGGGTGCGCTCCAGCCCCAGCCCGGCGAGGCCCAACCCGACGAGGTCCAGGCCGGCCAACCCCAACTCCAGCCCGGCCAGCCCCATCCCCAAACGGGCCAACCCCAACCCCAGCCCCAACCGGGCCAACCCCAACCCCAGCCCCAACCGGGCCAACCCCAACCCCAACCCCAGCCTGGAGCGAAGCCAAAGCGGCCGCGGAAGCGAACGGCCCCGCAATTGAAGCAACCGTGGAACCCGCCCTGGAATCCGCCGAAGCTGCCGTGGAATCCGCCGAAGCCGCCTCGACCTCCGCCACGCTGTGCGAAGGCGGAAGTCACACCGAATGCGAGACAAGTTGCCACAAACGCCGCCAAGACTAAGCGGTGGGCAACTCTGGCTTTCGGCACACTCATGGCGCCCTCCGAAAGCTTGGCTGGCCGCGCGACCGGACGAAGCGGCGGCGCGATGCCGTCAATACGCGCGACCTTTAATCCGGGATTTCCCAGATAGCCGTCGATCTCGCCTCTGTGCAGGGCACGGTAGTCTTCGCCCAAGCCTTTCGGCAAGGTTGGCTCTGTCACAAAGGATATCTCCGTCACATGCCCTCACATGCTCCGGACCCTACTTTTGCAGTGCGGCAGGGGCCAAATGCCCGCGCTATGAGGCGCTCGGGCGTCAGCGTGCTGATTCCGGTCCATGTCGCCCCCGCCATTCCAAGATGATGTCGCCCCCTAGTCCGAGATGATGTCGCCCGCCTGAGGGGCGCGCCATGTTTCGTGCTGGCAATGACTAGAACGGCCCTTTTGCCTGAGCAGAGGGGCGTGGTGTCGGCCGAGAGACTGGAGATGCGCAAAGTGCGTGAGATCACGCGGATGAAGTTCGGTGCGGGCCTCGCGCACAAGGCGATTGGCCGCAGCCTGGGGATTGCGGCGTGGACGGTGCGTCTGACGCTGCACCGTCCGGCGGCGGCCGGCCTGACCTGGCCGCTGTCCGATGATCTGACCGATGTCGTGCTGGAAGAGCGCCTTTACGCTACGGCGCGGACTAAGCCGGGCCAGCAGCGGCTGGCCGAGCCGGACTGGGCGGTGGTTCATCGCGAACTCAAGCGCAAGCACGTCACGCGGTGGATGCTGTGGGAGGCGTCTATCGGCGATCAGCCGAGCGGCTAACGCTACAGTCATTGGTGCGAGCTCTACCGGCGCTTCGAAGCCAAGCCTCAGGTGACGATGCGCCAGACGCGCGTGGCCGGCGAGAAGCTGTTCGTGGACTATGCCGGCGACACTGTGCCGGTGGTCGTCGACCGGTTGCGTGGCGAGACTCGCGCGGCGGAGCTTTTCGTCGCGGTGCTCGGCGCCTCGAACTGCACCAACGTGCAGGCGACGTGGCAACGTGCCAACTATGGCGAGGCGGAACGGATT
>JASHQG010000711.1 GCA_030037665.1 Acetobacteraceae bacterium | reverse complement strand
CCGTTGCCACCGATACCGGTCACGAACGGAATGCCGAGCTCGGCGAGCCGGGCGCAGACGAATGCCGCGGTTTCCTCCTCGTGCAGTGTCAGTCCGGGATGGGCGTGCAAGTGGCGACGCCACGTGGTCAGCTTAGCGGTGAGTTGCTTATCCATAACAGAGCCGTAGCGGCAAATCCGGGCGCTTGGCAAGCCGGTTACCGGGCCGTCTTGTGCCGCCAATCGATGTAAGGCAGTTCTACAGCTTCACCTTCGTGGGTGACACGGAACGTTCCAAGAAGTCTTACATGCCGTTCCGGTGCGGAACCTGTGTCATCGTTTGCCCATCCGAAATTGGCACCGCGGCGTCGTCCGCACCTGGTCTGGGCTGCCGCCGTCAGCCAGTCTCCGATCCGCCGGAATAGAGCCCCTTCGCGCGCGCCTTCGCCTTGATCAGGGATGCCAGCAGTTCAAGCGTCGGCATGGCGATACCGGCCATGCGCGCCATCTCCAGGGGGACGCTGTACAACGCGTCGATCTCCATCGGCCGGCCGGCCTCCAGATCCTGCAGAATGCTCGGCCGGTGTCCGAGATTGCGGTTGATCGCCACGACGTTGTCGACGTCGATGTCGAGCGTGATACCCATGCTGCATGCCAACGCGTCGGCCTCGGCCAGCACGTGGCGGGAAGTGACAACCAGTGCGTCCTCGGTCTGCGTGTCGCGCACGGACGTTTGGGTCAGCACGCACAGCGGTCCGGCACTGAGATTGAACGCGAGCTTCTGCCATAGCAGCGTACGGATGTCGGACGTGATGCTCACCGGCAGTCCGGCCGCGCGGAACGTTGCCGCAATCGCCTCGATCCGGGGCGTGATGCGACCGTCGGGTTCGCCGAACGCGGTGCCACGGCCGGCACCGCTCAAGAGACGTACGACACCGGGCGCCGGCGCAGAGCCTGCGGGCCAGAAGATGCCGCCAAGCGCGCGTCGCGGGGTGACCGTACGCCACAGTGCATCGCCGGGATCCAAGAGCGGCAGGCGGCGCCCGTCGAGCGGTCCGCCATGCGCATGAAAGTACCACCAGGGAATACCGTTCATCACGAAGGCAACCGCGGTCTTCTCATGCAGGAGCGGCGCAATGCCGGCGGCGACCTGTGGCAGAGAGGGCGACTTCACCGTCACCAGCACAACGTCCTGCGGGCCGAGCTCGGAGGGATCGTCCGAGGCCGGCAGGCGGAGGGTGAAGCTCTCACCTGGGGTCTCGACGCGCAGCCCGTCAGTGCGGATCGCTTTCAGATGCGCGCCGCGTGCAACGACTGAAATCTGCGCTCCACCCCTGGCCAGGGAGCCGCCCAGGTATCCCCCGACCGATCCGGCGCCGAAGACGCAGATGCGCATCACGCACGACGGCCCGAAGGTCGGTGTCTCACGCCAACAGTTCCAGTGCCGCTCGTGCCAGCGCCTGCACGCCGTAGCCGATGCAGCGCTCGTCAGGCTGATACGCGCTGTTGTGCAGCTTGTCCTCGCGACCGGGCTGCGACGAACCGACGCGTAACTGGAAGCTCGGCACGAGGTCGGCCATCAGCGCGAAATCCTCGCCACCGAGGCTCGGAACGCCTTCATCCACCACATCACCGAACTGCTTGCGTACCGCCGCGACCGTCGGCTCCAGCACGCGGTCATCGTTACGCAGCAGAGGCACCCCGCGGCGGTAGCGCACCTCACAGGTGACGCGCATACCATCCAGCATGCCCGCGCACAGCCGGCGGATCGCTGCCTCGGCGGCGTCGCGCGCCTGCGTGTGCAGCGTGCGCACCGTGCCTTTGATCGCACAGCTATCGGGAATGATGTTGTACGTCGTGCCGCCATTGATCGCGCCGACGGTGACGACGGCGGGATGGACCGGGTTGACCTCACGGGAGACAACAGTCTGCAACTGCGTCACCAGCATCGCTGCGGCGACCAGCGGATCAATCGTGGTATGCGGATAGGCGGCATGACCCGACTTGCCGCGTACTGTGATGTCGAAGCCGTCGCTCGCCGCCAGCGCCGGACCGTGCACGAACCCGAAATGGCCCACCGGCATGTCGGGGTGATTGTGGAACGCCAGCGCGAAGTCGATCTTCGGTGCGTCCATGACGCCAGCGTCCAGCATCGCACGCATGCCGCCGAGGCCTTCCTCTGCGGGCTGGAAAACCAGCTTCACGGTGCCGGCGAGCTGCGGCGCGATGTCCTTCAGCACTGTCGCCACGCCGAGCAGCGTGGTGGTGTGGATGTCGTGGCCACAGGCATGCATCAGGCCAGGCCTGGTGCTGGCCCAGGGCAGGCCGCTGGTTTCCTCTATGGGGAGTGCGTCCATGTCGGCGCGAATGGCCAGTACCGGACCCGGTCGGCCGCCCTCGATCAGCCCGACGACGCCGGTTTTGCCGACCTTGGTCTGGTGCGGAATGCCGAGCCGCGCCAGCTCGCGCGCGACCACGCCGGCGGTGCGCACTTCCTCGAATCCGAGCTCGGGATGGGCGTGGATGTCGCGGCGAATTTCGATCAGCTGTGGCTCAATCCGTTGCGTCAGCTCGCGGATGGCGGTGGTGGGATCGTTCGGCAGTGTCATGGTCGACCATTGTGCAATGCAGCCGGTATCATGTTGGCCGCGGCGGCCCACGGCAAGCGCCCTGGACTCCCCCACCGGCTGCCCGACCAGGGAGCCGGTCTCCTGGAACGGCGCGAAGGGCCGGATCCTTGGAGGTCTTCGGTTCGGTGAATACAAGGAACCCGACCGAGGTCGCAGCGGTCGGGTCGTCTCCATGCAGCCAAGCGGACGGTTGGCTGACGTTCACCTTCGCTGGGGCTCCAGGAGGTGGCGTCCTCAGCGCGCTACGCGCCGATCCAGCGGATCCAGGAGCGTGTGCGACGCAGCGCTTCGGCGGCGCTCGCTGTCAGCCGCCACGGGGTTTCCTCTTCGGGCCTCACGTGTTGAACCCGCCGGCAGGATGGGCAGCGCACGCGCTGCTCCGGTCGGTCGGGATGGATGGGCATTCGGGCACCGCAACACCGGCAGAGGCTGTTGCGTCGTTTGTCCAGCCGCGCCTCGCGGATCACCTGCGTGAACACGGCACCGCCTGTCATCGTGAAGGGCAGAGTCCTCATCGGTGACCTCGCGCTCCTCCCATCGGCAACCTCTCGCGCCCTTGAGCGGAGAATACGGCCACGCGGGCGTCGTTCGCAATGGGGTCCGAACGATTCCTGTTAGTGCCGGGCGCCTGAGGTGCCGGGTTCGCCCGCGGCGACTGACGGGCTAGGCTCGCTCATCGGCCAGGGAGGAATCACCATGCGCTTCAAGGACAAGGCGGCCCTCATCACAGCATGCGCCAGCGGCATTGGCCGCGCGACAGCCGAGATCATGGCGCGCGAAGGGGCGCTGATCGTCGGTGTGGACAATGACCAGAGCCGGCTCGACCGTGTCATAGAGGAAATCAACATGACCGGCGGCCGTGCCGTCGGCCACTGTATCGATGCGCTGAACGGGGTCGAGGTGAACGCCGCCGTCGACGAGACGGCGAAGCACTACGGCATCGACATCCTGGTGAACGCGGTGGGTGGCAGTACGATCATCCCGAAGCCAGCAGCGACAGTGGACGAGCTCTCGCTGGACGACTGGCAGCGCATTATCGCTTTCAATTTGCAGGGCACATTCCTGTTCTGCCACGCAGTCGTGCCTGTCATGAAGCGGCAGAAGTCGGGAAAGATCGTGAACCTTGCTTCGATCGCCGGGCGCGGACTGTCGCAGGTGTCGTCCAGCGCCTATAGCGCAGCAAAGGGGGGCATCATCGCCTTCACGCGCAAGCTCTCATTCGAGCTCGGGCCGTTCGGAATCAACGTAAACGCCATCGCGCCGAGCCTCACTCTGACGGAGCGCATCCGTCCGCATTGGAACCAGCGCTCACCCGAGGCGCAGGCGGCACAGATTGCGAGCACGCCGCTGCGGCGC
>JASHQG010000710.1 GCA_030037665.1 Acetobacteraceae bacterium | reverse complement strand
AATCTTGCCTCGCCGCTCCTGGTGAAACTGCTTCGCCAGGCGGCGGCATTTGAGCGCCTGACGCTGATGTTCCAGCAGGAAGTGGCTGAGCGGATTTGTGCGCCGCCCGCGAGCGCGGCGTACGGCAGACTCTCCGTGCTGGCACAGTGGACCTGCAATGTGGCGATCGCGCTGCGCGTGCCCGCCGCCGCATTCGTTCCCCCGCCGAAGGTCGCCTCGGCAGTCGTGTCGCTGACGCCACACGCGGTGCAGCCGGACGCCACGATGTTTGCACGCATGGAGCGGCTGACCGCCACGGCATTCGGCCAGCGGCGCAAGATGCTGCGGAGTGCCTTGAAGCTTGTGGGTGGCACGGAGCTTCTGCGTGCGGCAGCGATCGATCCGGAGCGCCGGGCCGAGACGCTGACGGTCGGGGAATTCCACCGTCTGCTGACCTCGCCCGGGCTCTCTCTGGTCCCGGTCCGCGAAGAGGAGCAACGCGAGGCCCCGCGACCCTGAGGCTGCGGGCGTTCCGTGCGCAACCGCGCTACCTGCCCCGACCGAACGCCCCGGGGGGCTTCTCGCGGACTGCCCCCGGTGCAGCGCACGCGCTCAGCCGAACACCGCAAAGCACTTGCATGCAGCGAAAATATAGGTCTCCACCAACTCGGCCCACACGGGGCGTTGTCCCAGCTCGGTCATGGCGCCGGCGAGGCATGCCCAGTTCAGCAGCTCCTGCTGCCCGGCCTCCTCGAGCTCGGCCGTGGTCAGCTCTTTCCACCGCTCCAGCTGCCCGTCGCGCAATTCCTCGAAGCGGGCGCGGTCTGCGGCAATGTCCGGATAAAGATAGTGGTTCTTGCCGACCAGGAACCCGTGCGACCAGCTCGACGATGCGACCAGCGCGACCCGCCACGGAGACGCGGCGAACGCGCGGGCGGTCGCTCTGCCAATCGCGAAACAGCGCGCCGCCGTCGGTCCCGGCGGATCAGGCTCGTCCGAACCGGTCCCGTCGAGATGGGCAAACGCGCCGCGCTTGGAGATCGTCGACGTGCCATAGCAATTCACATGAAACGGCAGAACGGGCCACGGTAACCCGCGCCGATCGTAATCGAGGAACAGCAGCGCATTGATGAACGCGTGCGGCAGCCCCGTCTCATGGCGCATCGCGTAGGCATAGCTGACATCGAAGCCCTGCTCGATCAGCGACGTTGCCAGATAGCGGCCTGCCGCGCGATGTCCCGCCGTGTGCACCACGCGATCGGCGGGCTCGCCCCACGCGTTCGGCGAGCCGCGCATGCGCGCGAACGGCCGCGACTCAATCGCATCGGTGGCGAACACGCAGAACTGCGACACGCCATCCTCGCGGAAATTCTCGTACTGGTCGTCCCCCCAGATCAGCACGACATCCGGGTTGAAACGATCAAGCGCCTCGCGCACGGCGCTAAACGCCTGCACCAGGCGGGCACGATGCGCGGGCGCCGCCCGCCCGGCCTGATGTTCCGCCCATTCGTGCTGCATCGGCAGAGGCCAATTCGCCGGATCACGCATTGGGAGTGGCGTGCGCGGACTTTGCACCACGCGGGTGACGATGCCCGCCATGCTTTCGTCGACACCGAGCAGCGGGGGTGAATGCGTCACCCCCAGTCCGAGAATGTCGGCCATCGGCCAGTCTCCCTTGGTGCGGTGAGCGAGATGGCGCCACTGTAGTAGCCACCGGGCGGCCCGGCCAGCAGGCCTCATTTGTTCCGCCCCGCCCCATGTGCGATATCCAGGCCCGGCCAAACGAGCGGCCCGCAACCGAAGCACGGGAGCACCAGCGACGATGCGTGACTACCATCTGCCGGGCCGCAGTCCGGTCTATGCAACCCACGGCATGGCAGCGACTTCCATGCCTGCGGCCACGCTCACCGCGCTCGATGTCCTGCGCGCCGGCGGCAATGCGCTCGATGCAGCCGTCGCCGCCTGTGCCGTGCTGTGCGTGATTGAGCCGCAATCGACCGGCATCGGCGGCGACTGCTTCTGCCTCTACGCGCCGGCGCGGGCGGGCAAGGTGATCGCGCTGAACGGGTCGGGCCGCGCGCCAGCGGCCGCAACAATCGACTGGTACGAGAAGGCCGGCATCAACGCGATCGAAAACACGTCAGCCCACGCGGTCACCGTGCCAGGCGCGATCAGCGCCTGGGAGACGCTGCTCAAAGCGCACGGCCGCAAAGACCTCGCGGAGCTGTTGCAGCCGGCGATCCGTTTCGCTGCAGAGGGGTGGCCGGTGGCATCGAAGGTGGCTTGGGACTGGAAGCGCCTCGAGCCCAAGCTGCGCAAGAACAGCGCGCAGCATTTCCTGCCGGGCGGTGCCGCACCCAATCCTGGCGATCTCTTCGAACAACCGGCGCTGGCCGAGACGCTGCGCGCGATCGCGCGGCATGGCGCGAGAGCCTTCTATGAAGGCCCGATCGCCGCCGACATCGTCAGGACGCTGCGTCAGAAAGGCGGGCTGCATACCGAGGAGGATTTTTCCGCGGGTCTGAACGTCGCGAATTTCGTCGAGCCGATCAGTCTGCGCTGGCGGGGCTACGACGTATTCGAATGCCCGCCGAACGGCCAGGGCATCGTCGCCCTGATCATCCTCGGCATCCTCGGCGGGCTGGCATCAGCGGCCGACGGGCCGCTCGGCGTGACGCGGATGCACCGCCACATCGAAGCGGCTCGGCTGGCTTATCGTGACCGTGACGCCTTTGTCGCCGACCCGTCACAGGTCGATGTGCCGGTGAAGAAGCTGCTGAGCGCGGATTACCTGAGCGGACTGCGCTCGCTCATCGCGGACGACAGGGCGATGCCGGTGATGCCGCTGGCCGGCGAGACC
>JASHQG010000709.1 GCA_030037665.1 Acetobacteraceae bacterium | reverse complement strand
CGAGAGCCCCAGCGTGCCAGCCATGTCGGGGAGAACCAGATTCACACCGTCAGAGGTGTAAAATTCCATCCAGGTCGCGAGGCCCAGCCCGAACAGCATGTATTTGCTTGGACTCGCCGGGACTGGGACCGCCGCCGCCGCATCGCCGGCCAGACGTCCCAATCTCGCTTCGGACTTCCCTGTCTTCACTCGCCCGTCGCCCAAATGATGTTTCAAGTGATATTCCGACGGCGCCACGCATTCGGGCTCATGCACCGGGCGGTCACTCGGGCATCGATCGAGGCCGCAGCCTGTGACTCGCGCCTACAACGAGTCCAGTGTTTGGGTGAAACGTCCGGCTCAGTAATACGATGATGAGTGACATCGCCCGGTCCGAACACCGCCCGCTCCATCGCGCTCGTCACACGGAGATTATAGACGAAGGCCATCGACAATGCCGACGCCCGTGGCACCAGGCCGGGCAGCCCGTGCGGGGCTCATCTAACGGCCAGCCGCAGAATGTGGGCACCACGTGATCCATGCCAGCCGCATCCACATGATCGACGCCTTGCCTAATTTATTCGTCGCCTCCATTTGGTGCCCTCGATCCTAATAGCGCGTCATGGCAGGCTTTGGCGGCGCCAGGTGTTGGGGCTGGTTCCCACGACATCGCGAAAAACCCGACAATAATGCGCCTGGTCGGCGAAGCCGCAGGCCAAGGCGATCTGCGACAATGGCTGCTGCGAGTGCAACATGAGCTGCTTAGCCCGTTCGACACGCCGGGATCGAATGTAGCGACACACCGTTGTCCCAAACGTCGTTTTGAAGGCGCGGGAAAAGTGGCTGTTACTCAAGCGAACCTTGCTTGCGCAGTCGCTCAACCTGATCCTCGAATCCAGCGACTCGTCGATGAATTCCTTGACCATGCGCGCTTGCCATCGCGCGAGAGTGCAACTGCCAGGCGCGGAACCCGGAATCAGTGCCTGAGCGGCGTCGCCCGCGGCAACATCGCGCAGCATTGCCGCGGCGACCTTGATCTGCGACTTCGCTCGGAAGCGGTCCTCATCCCACAGCCGTAAGGCAGCGTCCAGGAACGCAGTCACGACGGTCAGCGGTGGTGGGCGGTTCGGCGCCGATCTGGACTCCAACTGCTGCTGCGCCTGGATCCCATCGACGCCTTCAATGAAGTGCACAACGCTCATCTTGGTCACGTCGCCATGCCTTCGACGCACGCCTCGTTGGGAGCCGTCATTGGGTTGTCAAACTCAATGAGCCGGCGCAATGCGCCTGGACTGCTTCCGGCGAATCGGACGAACACTCGGCAGAACTGGCTCTGGTCGGCAAATCCACAGATCCCGGCTACATCGACCAGCGGTGTCGGGGAGTTCGCCAGCAGTTCCTTGGCTCTGCCACCACGCGCGGCCAGCAGCCAACGGTGTGGCGTAATTCCCGTGGAGGTTTTGAAGGCCCGCGAAAAATGGTGAACTGATAATTCGCAAGCCTGCGCGACCTGTTGCAGCGAGGGAAGTTTCGAGAGGTCGGAGAGCAGTACCCGCTTGGCGCGGCGAAGCTGCCATGGCGCGAGACCTGCTGGCGTGGGACGCGCGGGCCGGGGCGCACGAACAGGGCGGGTAACGGCAAGCGCCTGCATCACTTTTCCATCGGCGAACCATGACAGCGCGTCGCCCGGCTCGGTCGACTTCTCGGTCGGGCCATCAGAGGCACGTCCAACGATCAGGACTGTAGCCGACGGCATTTTCATGCCCCTGTCCCCAGTTTCCGTGCGATCATCGACCCTGGCAAAGATCGTCATGCCATGATTCGCGATCTCCTGAACAAGGCATTCGACGATCCCGTCAAACGGCAATGGCGATGGATGCTCTACGATGTCCGACACCCGAACGTCCGTCATGCGCTGGCCCCCTCTCCAACATCGGCCGACGATTTGCCGCGCGCCATGCCATCCGCGATCGCGCGACAGGCGTCACTGACCCTGGCGAGCGTGAAGCGACGCGGACCCAATGCATGCGTGACGGCGCCCGCTTCGACAATTTTCGTGGCCTCGACCAGAATCATGCCGTGATGCGCGCGCCTCTCGCCGGTCATGAAGGCGCTCGGCATTGCTTTGCGTGCAGGAGACGTCCTCATGGCGCAGTCGCCTTCTCCGCAATGTCCTGCAACGCCTCCGCCATGGTCTTGATCGTGGCGTTGGCGGTTTCGTCCAGGCCATGGCGCTGCGCCAACCAGTTCTGATCGTTGTAGGAAAGCCAGGTGGTGCCCGACGTGTCCTGCCAAACCAACACCTTCAGCGGCAGATCGATCCCGATCGTCTGGACGTCCTGCATCAACGGAGTGCCTGCCCTGGCATTTCCGAAGATCAACAGATCGGTCGATCGCAGCAACAGACCTGCCGCGGCCGCGCCCATCGCATGATCAATCCGCGCAAACACGGTCATGCCCCTGCCTCTCACGTCAGCCTCGAACCTGTTCATCGTCACTTCCGGGCCGTGGCTGCTGCGCACGGTGATCAAGCCTTCTGCGGCCATTGCTTCGCTCCTGTGATGAACAAATCATGTGGGCCGCGGCCTGCCGGTTCCTTGACGCAGTTCTGAAGAATTCTGAAGGTGGCTTGTCGTTGGCTCTTGGTGCGTGTACTTGTCCAAAAAGCCATTATATAACAGAAGGTTACCGAGGATGCCAGCTGCGGCCCGGGCGTCATTGTACAAGCGGGGCAAATGGGAGATCGACCTCGCCCAACGTGAGTTGCGCTCGAGCGGCAGCGTTGTGCCATTGGGCGGTCGCGCCTTCGAGGTCCTCGAGGTACTGGTGCGAGCAGCCGGCGAACTCGTCAACAAGTACGACATCATCAATCGCGTATGGCCCGGCGCGGCGATTGAGGAAAATACGTTGCACGTTCACATATCGGCACTTCGTCGCGCATTGGGCGCTGATAGGGATATGCTGCAGAACGTGTCCGGGCGAGGCTATCGGCTACTTGGCACGTGGATTCTTCGTGGGAATGAAACAGAACACGGCCCGCCATCATCTCTCCCATGCACCAACATACCGGAGCCGGTTTCCGAGCTGATCGGTCGCGACGGCGATCTGCGGGAAATTCTGAATCTCAGCGCGACTCAGCGGCTGGTCACGTTGACCGGCACCGGAGGCATCGGCAAGACCCGGCTCGCCTTCGAAGTCGCACGACAGCAGGTGGCGAGGTTTGCCGACGGCGTCTGGGTTGCCGAGTTGGGGCCACTATCCGATCCCGACCTCGTGCCGGTCACCGTCGCCGCGGCGCTCCGTCTCGAACTCGCGCCGGGCACCGTGTCGCCACAATCCGTGGCCGGAGCGCTTGGCCCCAAGCAGCTCATGCTTGTGCTCGACAATTGCGAGCATGTGGTCGATGCGGCGGCGCAAATGGCTGCGTTGCTGCTGCACGCCAACCCGGTGCTGCACATCATCGCCACAAGTCGCGAACCGCTCCGGACTGAGGGCGAATGGGTTTACCGGGTACCGCCGCTTGCTGTTCCGCCGGAAGAAGGCCCAGAAAACGGGAACCCGATTCGCTATGGCGCCGTCCGTTTGTTCGAAGAGCGTGCACGCGCCGCCGGGACGAACGTTTTGCCTGACGAGCGCACGGCGGCCTTGATCACCGCCATCTGTCGTCGGCTCGATGGTATCCCGTTAGCGATCGAGCTTGCAGCGGCCCGCGCCGCGTCGCTTGGGATAGAGGGCGTTGCGTCCGGCCTCGGCAGCCGTTTCCGGATCCTCGTTGGGGTGGGCTGCCGGACTGCGCTGCCCCGCCACCAGACACTGCGAGGGACGCTCGACTGGAGCTACGAGCTGCTGACCGAGCCGGAACGTGTCGTGCTGCGTCGCCTGGGAATCTTCGCCGGCGGATTTACGCTCGAGGCGGCGGGCGCGGTCGTCGCGGACGACGCGTTCTCGGCGATGGAGATCGTTGATTGCACGGCCAACCTGGTCTCGAAGTCGCTGGTGGTCATCGACGCCGGCGGGGCAGTGCCTCGCTACCGGTTGCTCGAAACGACCCGTGCCTACGCATTGGAACAACTAACGCGGGCCGGCGCGGTTGACGCGGTGGCACGCCGCCATGCGCGATATTACCTGAAAGTCGTATCGATCATCGCAGCCAACTCGCAGACCGGACCAATCGACGCGCAATTGGCAGACCAGGGTCCGTTAATCGACAACGTGCGTGCAGCACTCGACTGGGCATTTTCGCCGACAGGCGAGGCCGCGATCGGCGTGGCGCTGACAGCCGCGGCGGTTCCCATGTGGATGCACCTGGCACTCGCCGAGGAGTGCCGCCTTCGGGTCGAACGTGCTCTTGCTGCCATTGCGGCCGGCGAAGCCCACGACGCTCGCTGTCAGATGCAGTTGCAGGCCGCACTCGCGACAGCGCTGCTGCTTACGAGAATTACTGTCACTGAGGCCGGAGCGGCCTGGACCAAGGCCCTCAAGATTGCCGAGAGCCTGGGCGATGTCGAGTACCAGTTACGCTCGCTTTGGGGCCTGTGGGCCTTCAACACCCTCAACGGGCAGCATCGCCTTGCTCTGACGCTGGCTCACAAGTTCTATACTCTGGCGTCGGCGCTGCCCGATACACTTGACCACCGCGTCTGCGACCGAATGATTGGTACGTCGCAGTATTATCTCGGCGATGTGCGCGACGCGCGGCGCCATCTTCAGCGCGTGCTCGGCCACCCCGTCGCGCCCGAGCGGAAGTGGCAGATCGTACGCTTTGAGGCAGACGAGTGGGTTCAGGCACGCAGCTTCTACGCACGAGTCCTGTGGCTGCAGGGATTGCCGGATCATGCGGTGCGGGTCGCGGAAAGCAACGTCGCGGAGGCGCGGGCGATCAATCACGCCGTCTCGCTGGGTGACGCTCTCCTGACGGCGGCATGCCCAATCGCACTCTGGGTCGGCGATCTTTCTGAAGCGCAACGTTACGTCGACATGCTGCTCGATTGTTTCACAAGGCACGCGCTGGGGCGCTGGCGCCCGTTCGCCCGCTTCTACCAGGGGGGGCTCCTCATCCAGGGCGGGCAGGTCAGCGAGGGATTAGGACTGCTGCGTGCCGCCTGCACCGAACCGGGCGCGGGCAGGTCTCTTGCGCATTTTTTTTCCTTTCGGATGGCAGAGAGCCTAGGCCGCGCCGGAGAGATCACCGAAGGACTCGCTGTGATCGAAGAGGCGATCACTTTCTCCGAACATCGCGAAGAGCGATGGGCTACTGCGGAGATGTTGCGTATCAAGGGCGAGCTTTTGTTGTCGCAGGGCGGGGCTGGAGC